>JAICSC010000037.1 GCA_025937085.1 Nocardioides sp. | reverse complement strand
GGACCACCGTGCAGCAGCAGCACCTTGAGGTCCGGGTTGTTCCCGAACCGTCTGGTCCACACCCGGAAGTCACCGGCCGGCGTGGACACCGGGACCATCCGGACGCCGCCGGCGATTCGGTCGCGCCGATCACTGCAGTCGAGGTATCCACACATCCGGCGAGCATGCCACGTCGCCAGCTGCGCGATACTCACGACGTGGCGGTGCGGGTAGCGGTGTGCCGCACGCTCACGGTCGCTCGGGACGGCCTCGAGCTCAGCGGCCCGGGACTCGGCACGCGCAAGGCGCGCGTGCTCGTCGCCGTGCTCGCGGCGGCCCGCGGGGCGCCGGTGACGACGGACCGGCTGACCGAGGCGATCTGGCCGGATGCTGCCCCCCAGGACCCCCTCGCCAACCTGGCCACGCTGGCCAGCAGGCTGCGCCGCATCGCCGGCGACGACCTCGTGGTCCCGGGCCCGTCGTCGTACGCGCTCGGTCCGCAGGTCGAGCTCGACCTCGACGCGGCAGCCGACCTGGTCACCGTCGCGACGGCCCGGCTCCGACGGGGCGAGCCCACGCTCGCGGTCGCCTCGGCCATCCGGGCGCTGGAACTGCTCGGGGGCGGGCGACTCGCCGACGAGTACGGCGACTGGGCCGACGGTCTTCAACGCGAAGCCACCGAGCGGACTCGCGACGCGCGACATGTGCTCGCGAGAGCGGCGACGGCGATCGGGCGCACCGACCTCGCGCTCGCCGCCGCGACCGATGCCCGGGCGGACGACCCGTACGACGAGCGCGCCCACCGCGACCTGATGCGGGCCCTGGTGGCCGACGGCCGTCCGTCGGCCGCACTGGAGGCCTACCAGCAGCTGGCGACCCGCCTGGCCGAGGACCTGGGGGCCGACCCGGACGCGGAGACCCGGCGGCTCCACGTCGCGATCCTGCGCGGCGAGCACGACGACACGGCCGAGACCGGTGGCGCGGCCGTCGACATGGGGACGCTGGTCGGCCGGCGGTCGGAGCTCGAGTCGCTCGACAGTGCCTGGGCGGACGCCTCGGCGGGTCATCCGTCGCTGGTACTCATCGCGGGGGTCCCGGGCATCGGCAAGACGCGGCTGCTCGCCGAGGCCACGGCCATGGCGACCAGCTCCGGCGGCCTCGCCCTCACGACAGTGTGTCGACCCGGCGAGCGCTCGCTGTTCCTCCAGCCGTACCTCGACGTCCTGCGGCCGGTGCTCCTGAGCATGTCGCCGAGCGGCCTCGCGACCCTCCTCGGGGCGCACCTGTCCGCCTGGGGCCGGCTCCTGCCGGAGCTGGGCGAGGTCCTGGAGATCCCGTCCGAGGGGTCGGTCTCACGCGACCTCGCCCGGCGGCGTTCCTTCGATGCCGTGGTCGCCGTCCTCGCCGGCCTGTCCGCAGGGCGTCCGTTGCTGCTCGTGCTCGACGACCTCCAGTACGGCGCCGACGCCACCGCGGACCTGCTCGCGCATCTGCGGGTCCAGCTGGCCGCCACGCCGGTGCTGCTGCTCGCCGCCACGCGAAGTGATGCGCTCCCGTCTCTGGGCCAGGTCACGGCACGGGCACGGCTGATGCAACTCGGGCCACTCCCGCCGTCGGCGGTGGACGCTCTTGCCGTGGCCGCGGGCTTCGGTTCGCGAGCGGCAGAGGTGCAGGCGCGCACCCTCGGCCACACCTTGAGTGTCGTCGCCAGCCTGCAGGCACTGGCCTCGGGCAGCACCGGCGTTCCGCAGGACATCGCAACCGTGGTCAACGATCAGCTGGCCAGGCTCGAGCCGGAGACGGCCGAGATCGCCCGCGGCGCCGCGGTTCTCGGTACCCGGGTCGATCCGCTCCTGCTCAGCAGGCTCGTGGAGCGCTCCGAGATCGCGGTGGGCCTGGCCGGCGCGGAGCTCACCTCGGCGGGGCTGCTCGGCGTGAGTGGCTCCCACTTCACCTTCGTCAACGACCTCGTACGCGACGCCGTGCACGAATCCGTGCCCGCGCCGCTGGCGATCGCCTACCACCGGCGTGCCGCCGACCTCCTCGCCGACCGACCCGAGGCTATGGCCGGCCACGCCCACGACGCGGGCGAGCCGGGCCGCGCCGCCGCGGGATATCTCGAAGCGGCCCGGACGGCGAGGCGGGCTGCGGCCCTGCACGACGCACAGGCGCTGCTGACCCAGGCGCTCAACGATGCCCGTGCCGCGGCCGACCCCGGCCTGGAGGCGACGGTGCTCCTCGAGCGTGCGAGGGCGAACGAGGCGAGCGCGGCGTATCAGGCGGCCGAGGACGACGTGCTCCTCGCCCGTACCCTGCTGGCCGACCGCCGGGAGCCGCGCCTGGAGCTGCGGAGCCTGCGCCTGCTCGGGGGCGACCTCTCCGTGGGTTGCGGGCGCCCGCTCGATGACGTCCTCCGCTACAACCGCACCGGTGCCGACGTGGCGGGTGGTCTGGGTGACACCGTCGGGGCGGCCCTGTTCCGCACCCGCATGGTCGTGGTGGAGTGCGGTCGGCTGCGGCTGAGGGCGGCTCACCGGCTGGCGGCAACGGGCGTCGCCGAGGCCCGGACGTCCGGTTCGGAGGGCGCGCTGGTCCGGTCCCTCGACGGTCTGAAGACCGTGCTGACCTACCTCGGCGACGCGGGCGGGCTGGCCGCGGTGACCGCCGAGCTCCTCTCCCTCATCGACCGGCTGGACGTGTGGTTCCTGCGCCAGTGGGCCGTCCTCGAGTCCGCGCTCGTGCCCGCCGCCGCCGGGGACTGGGCGTCGGCCCTGGCCACGGTCGACCAGGCGCTGTCGCTCAACCGCAGGACCGGGTACGACGCGTACGCCGGCTACTTCCGCGCCCAGCGAGCGTGGCTCGCCCGGCTGTCGGGAGATCTCGAGACCGCCCTCGTGGACGGCCGAGCGGCGGTGGCGGAAGCCTCACCGATCGCGCACCCGTGGTGGTTCGCGACAGCCGTCGGCGTGCACGCGGCCACCCTCCTCGAGCTCGGCAGGCGCGACGAGGCGGCGACCCTGTGCCGGACGGGACTCGCGGCCCTGTCGCCCGAGTGCGGCGCCGCCTACCGGCTGCGTTGCCAAGCACCGCTGGCGGCCGCGACCGGTGACGGACTCCAGGGGGCCGACGAGATGCTCGCCGCGGTGACCACCCCGGCCGGGGCCGGCTGGGTGCTCGGCGCCGACGTCTACGAGTGCGTGGCCGCGGCCTGGGCATCCGCCGGCGAACCCGACCGGGCCCGGGCCGCCGTCGCTCCACTGCTCGCCGTCACCGGGGACGGCAGCTGGGACGCCGTGCATGCCCGCCTGCGTCAGAGGAGCTCGGCGAGCAGCTGAGCCGCCTTCGTCGCGCCGTCCGTCGGCACGGGAACATAGTCCAGCTCCCGCTCCAGCTCCCCCACCAGCGCCTGGGCGATCGCGTCGGGGTCCGCGGTCAGGTAGTCCATGGCGCGTCCGGCACCGTGCCGCTCGAGGCGATGCCGCACGTGCACCTGCTGCTCGAAGTGGTGCCGGAGCGGGAAGTACAGGAACGGCCGCTGGTTCGCGGTGAGCTCCATGGTCGTCGAGAGACCGCCCTGGACGATCGCCACGTCGCAGACCGCGTGGTGCAGGTCGAGGTCGGGCAGGAAGCCGTGCACCTCGACGCCGGGAGGCGCGGGGAACGCCGCGGGATCCAGACGCGGCCCGGTGACGACGTGCATCCGGAGTCCCGGCACCCGCGCCGCGGCCGCGTCGTACGACTCGATGATGCGACGCAGCAGCGGTGCGCCTACACCGGAGCCCCCGACGCTGGCGACACAGACGACCTCGTCTTCGCCGTACCCGAGCCGCCGGCGCAGTCGCAGGCGTTCGGCCGGGTCGGGTCGTGCGCCCATCACGTAGCCCGCGAACGCGAAGTGCTCCACGGTCCAGTCGCGGATCGTCGGCAGGCCGGGCCCGAGCGGGTCGGGCACGAGGTCCTCGGGGTCCCCGACGAACACCGACCGGTCGCGCAGCCGCGGGTAGCGCTCCACGTGCTCGACCATCTCGGCGTTGTAGTCGGCGGTGAGGAACGCCTCCTGATCGCCGCCGTCGGCCATCGGCACCCAGCCGACGAAGTCGGTCATCCAGGCGAACGGCGCCCGCTTGAGTCCGGGGTTCTCGTGCAGGAAGTGGTCGAGGTCCCAGGCCTCGTCACCGATCCAGAGGTCGTAGTCGCGCTCGCGCACCAGGTCGTCGAAGACCATGAAGTTCGCGACGAGGATCTCGTCCATCCGCCGGATCGCCTGGAACGCGTGCAGGTCGTGCTCCCCGGATTCCGATTCGACGTGCCCGCTCTCGCTGGCGAGCCAGCCCGACGCGGGGTGCACCCGCTCGCCCGCCATCTCCAGGAAGTCGGTGACCGGTGACTGCGAGAGCCACTCGATCTCCAGGCCCGGATGCTGCTTGCGCAGCTCGTTGGCGATCGCGAGGTCGCGGCGTACGTGGCCGAGGCCGATCGGGGACGAGAGGTACAGAGCTCGCTTCGGCCGACGCAGCGAACGCTCGCGGTGCGCCCGGGGCTGCGGGCCGGTGACGCCGCCCAGCACGTCGTCGAGCACCCGGTTGAGGGCGACCGGCTCCCGCCCCTGGGGTCCGTGGCCGGTGCCGTCGAAGGTGACCAGGGTCCCGCCGGTCAGCTCCGCCAGCCGTGCGCCGTGTTCGTACGGGACGATCCGGTCGTCGGTCCCGTGCACGACGACCACGGGGCACCGAACCGCGGCGCACGCGTCCTCCACCGAGCGCTCACCGGGAACCCACCCCAGCTCGGCTCGGGCCAGAGTCTCGCCGTCAGTTCCGCGACCCCAAGCGACGAGGTCCTCGATCAGCTTCGTCGAGTGCGCCTCGGGCACCAGCTGGTCGAAGAAGAAGTCCAGGAAACCGGGATAGTCGCGGAGCCAGGAGTACTGGTTGTAGCGGCCCCAGCCCTCGTCGTCGCCGGTGTCCTGGCTCCACCGGTCGAATGCCTCCGCACGCTCCGGAGGGAACGTCCCGACGCGCATCGATGGGGCGATCGCGACCCAGGCGGCCACGCGCTCGGGGTGGTCCGCGGCGAGATCGAGGGCGAAGAGGTTGCCCATCGACAGCCCGACGACGACGGCCCGCTCGGTCCCCGTCGCGTCGAGCACGTCCAAGGCGTCCTGAGTCTGCTGCTCGCGGGCGTACGCCGACGGCCCCTCGGGGCGGTCCGAGGCTCCGTTGCCGCGCGGGTCGAACGTGATCACCCGGGTACGTCGGGCCAGGAACGGCGCCTGGAACTTCCAGACGTCGGCGGGCACGATGCACCAGGTCGGCAGCAGCAGCACCGCCGGGTCCTGGGGGCGGGCGAGGTCGCCGTACACCTGCCAGGCGACGCGCACGCCGTCCCGTTCGATGTAACCCGTCGCGTCGGGCTCTCGTGCCTTCATGACCGTCTCCTCCAGGGCCGTCGGAACGACTCGCACCAGCGTCGGCCCGGTGGGTCGAGTCGCGGCGCCGTCCGCGACCCGGCGGACGAAGTCGTCGATGGCGTGGTTCACCGCCACCGGATAGCGCGCCTGCGGCAGGTGCCCGGCCCGCCCGAGCACCAGCAGCTCCGCACCGGCGAGCCGGGCGATGTGCGCTCCTCGCCCGATCGGCTGGCACAGGTCGTGGGTGCCATGGATCACCAGGACCGGGCAGCGGATCCTCCGGAGCTCCGTCGCGACGGCTTCCGGAGTGCACCCGACGGCATCGGCGTCGTACGCCGAGATCATCACCTCACCGGAGGTCTGGTCGGCCCACTCCACGACGTCCTCGTACAGCTTGGTGCTGTGCGGGTCGTTGCAGATCTGCGAGAAGAAGAACCGCGGGAACGTCGGCCAGTCGCGGCGCCAGACGCCCTCGTTGTACAGCTCCCAGCCCTGCGGGTCCTCGACGTCGACACTCCAGTGCGCACCGAGGTCGATGCCGCGGTCGTGCTTCGGCGTGCCGTCGACAGCGCCCGGGGCGATCGCGACGACCCCGGCGACCCGATCGGGGTATCGGGCCGCGGCGAGCAGGCCGTACCACGAGCTCCCACAGAGTCCCACCAGAACCCCACGGTCGATCTCGCTCGCGTCCATGACGGCGATCACGTCCTCGACGTGGGCCAAGTCGGTGTAGAACTCCGGCCCGACCGGGTGGTCGCTGCGGCCGTTGCCACGCGGGTCGATGACCACCACCTGGTGGTGGCGGGCCAGGTACGCGACCTGGGCCTTCCACATCCGGCTGTCGACGATCGTGTCCGCCGGGGTGAACACGACCGCGTCCGGCCCGTCCCCGGACACCTCGTAGTAGACGCGCACCCCGTCGCGGGTGAGGTATCCGGTCTTGTCCGGTTCGCGTGCACGCACGGCGCTCCCCCTGGTGCTGGACGGTCTGCCGATGGCTACACCGTGCCGAGCCGCGGTTGCAATCGGGTTGCAAGGTCCGCGACCGATGCTCCGGACCAAGCATCCACCTCAGGGAAGGTTCACACCAATGTCCATCGACAACGACAAGCTCATGGCCTTCGTCGGCCAGTTCGCCGGCGACCTCGGCGCCACCGTGGCGGCCGGGAACGTCGTGCTCGGCGACCGACTGGGGCTGTACCGTGCTCTGGCGTCCGGCCCGGCGTCGGCGAGCGACCTCGCGGAGCGCACCGGCACCAACGCCCGCTACGTCACGGAGTGGCTGCGCGGGCAGGCCGCCGGCGGCTACGTGGAGTACGACGCCGCCACGGACACCTACTCCATGACCGAGGAGAAGGCGTTCGCGCTCACCGACCCGAACGGGCCGCTGTTCCTGCCCGGCGCGTTCGAGCTGGCGCTGGGCTCCCTCGCCGCCGTGCCGCAGATGGAGCGGGCCTACCGGACGGGTGCCGGGCTCGGCTGGCACGAGCACGACTCCCAGGTGTTCACCGGGTGCGAGAGGTTCTTCCGCCCCGGCTACCTGGCGCACCTGGTCGCGGAGTGGATCCCTGCCCTGGACGGCGTACAGGCCAAGCTCGAGCAGGGGGCCCGCGTCGCCGACATCGGCTGTGGCCACGGCGCGAGCACCGTCTTGATGGCCGAGGCGTTCCCCGCCTCGACGTTCGCGGGCTCGGACTACCACAGCGGCTCGATCGCCGAGGCGGGCAAGCGTGCCGCCGAGGCCGGCGTGACCGACCGGGTCAGCTTCGAGGTCGCAGGAGCACAGGCGTTCTCGGGTTCCGGCTACGACCTGGTGACCAGCTTCGACTGCCTGCACGACATGGGCGACCCGCTCGGGGCGGCCCGCCATGTGCGCAGCACCCTGGAAGCGGAGGGGATCTGGTTGATCGTCGAACCGGCCGCCGGTGACACGGTCGCGGAGAACCTCAACCCGGTGGGCAGGGTGTACTACAACTTCTCCACGTTCCTCTGCGTGCCGAACGCGCTGTCCCAGTCCGGTGGTTACGCGCTGGGCGCCCAGGCCGGCGAGAAGGCGATCCACCAGGTCTGCACCGACGCCGGATTCACCCGGTTCCGCCGGGTGGCCGAGACACCGTTCAACAACGTCTACGAGGCCCGGCTGTGAGAGCCCTGGTGGTCTGGACGATGGCGCGGAGCACGAGCCGCGGGCCGCGGGTCAGTACCGGCCGATCCCGCGGAGCCGTCGGGGCCGGCCGTCAGGGTCGTGAAGCACGTCCAGGGGAACCTTCGCCCAGGCCCGGGTGAGGCGCGAGAGCGGGGGCAGGGGGATCGGTCGCAGTCGTCCAGGCGGCCGGTCCCCGACCCGTCCCCCGACGTGCCACGCCTCGAGGTCCGCCGCGCTCGCGGCGAACGCGTCGTACATGCCGGCCGGCTCGAGACAGTCCGCCATCACCTCGTGAAGCCCACGGTCGGCGACGGTGCCGAGCCGGTCCAGATGCTCGGCCGCCAGCGTCAGCCGCAGGTCACGCGCGTGGTCCGGGTCGAGCACGACGGCGGTGAGCTCGGAGTCGTGGGTCCACGAGCGGCGGTTGAAGTTGTCCGAGCCGGTGCTGGCCCAGGTGTCGTCGATCACGCACACCTTGGCGTGCACGTAGACCGGCGTCCCGGCATGGTTCTCGAGGCCGTACGCCGCCACCCGGCCCGGCGCCACCCGCATCAGCCGCTTCAGGGCCCGCTCGCGCCCGAGCACCTGGGGCACCCGGTTGAGCCCGGCGACGTCGGGCACCAGCGGGATCACCACCACCAGTCGCAGCTCGGGGTGGGCCCGCAACGCAGACTCGAAGGGCTCTGCCACGCCGTGACCCCAGAAGTACTGGTCCTCGACGTACACCATCCGCTCGGCGCGCCCGATCGCCTTGGTGTAGCCGCGGGCGACGCTGCGCTCGCCGCCGTTCGCGAACGGGTAGTCGCGCCCCCGGCGCACGTGGGGATAGGTGCGCAGCAGCTGGACCGTGTGCGGGCCGGCGTCGGGCGGCGGTGGCCACCGCTCGGGCAGCTCGTCGGGTGAGGTGTCCTCGCGGCGGAGGAAGTCGGCGACCCTGCGGATCGGGCTGCGCGAGAGCGGGGTCGGGTCCTCCCACCGCTCCCGGAACACGGTCTCCACGTCGTACACGGCCGGCCCGCGGATCTCGACCTGCACGTCGTGCCAGGGCGGGTGTGCGCCGTACTCCTTCGTCAGCGGCTGCGGCTGGGGGTCTCCCCCGTGGTCCGCGTCGTCGCGCCGGTTGTGGGCGAGGTCCATCCCTCCCACGAAGGCGACGTCGCGGCTGGGGTCGTCGCGGTGACGGATCACCACGAACTTCTGGTGGTGCGAACCCCCGGTGCGGACGCGCATGTCGAGGAGTACCTCGGCGCCTCGTCGCTGGAGCTGCTCGCCGAGGTGGCGGTTCTCGCTGGCGAAGAAGCCCGTCTGGTCCAGGTGCGAGCGCCAGACCAGACCGCGGACATCCACGCCGCGCTCGTCAGCACGGCCGAACACCTCGACGACCTCGCTCCCAGGCTCGCCGGTCAGCCGCTCGTCGGCGTCGCCCTGCCAGTCGGTGAACAGGACCAGGTCACCGGGTCGCGTCGCCTCGACCGCGTCGTGGAGCGCCGGGAAGTACGACGCACCGTGCACCAGCGGACGGACCAGGTTCCCCGTCGACCAGGCCTGGTCACCTTCGTGGCGGTCGTCGAGGACCGTGCCGGGGTTGCCACGCTCGGAAGCGGTGAGCAGCCAGTGCGAGCGGTCCACCAGTGCTGCGTGCCCCGTCCGCGGCTCTCTCATTCACGTCGCCCGTTCACAGGGGCACGGCTCAGGAGGTCGCGGGGGTGGCACTCGCATCGGGTGCGGCTGCGGCGTACGACGTCCCGGAGCGCTCCAGGAACCGCTGGGCAGCCCGTGCCGCGGGGTGGGAGGCGACGGCCGCGAGCACCCCGATCACCGCGATCACCGCCCAGCCGGGCTCACCCCACTGCAGCGCGAGGAAGGTGAACAGTCCGGGGAAGATGATCGGCTGGGCCTGGTAGCCCAGGCCCCACACACCCTGGTAGTCGCCCAGACGACGGTGGTCGGAAAGCTCGGACTGGAAGCCCCAGTCCGCGGCCGACTGCCACAGCTCGGCGCCGGTGATGGTGACGTGGCCGAGCCAGATCAGCACGATCGAGACCCAGCCGACCGTCTCGTGGGTCACTCCGATGACCAGGCAGGACAGGATGAACGCCCAGCCGGACAGGCGGACGGCCCGGAGCGCACCGGTCACGGTCTCGGCACCCCGCGAGGCACGCACCTGGAGGAGCACCGCCATCACCGTGTTGGTGCCGAACAGCCAAGCGAGCAGGGTGTGCGGTGCGTCGGTGCGCTCGACCAGCCACAGCGGGACGACGACGTTGAGGAGCACCTGGTTGGAGTTCAGCACGCCGTTGCAGATCGAGAGCGCGACGAAACCGAGGTTGCGCCAGGCGGCCGGCGCCGGCCCGGCGTTCTGCTCCTCTTCGTGGACCGGTGGCACGGGGCGGTCGATGCTGGGGAGTCGCGAGACCATCACCGCGTTGAGCACGAGCAGGCAGCCGGTGAGGATCGGCACCGCGGTGATCGCGCCGCGGGTGCCGATCGCCAGTGCGATGCCCCCGGCGAGGGCGCCGAGGGTGTAGCCGACGTTGCGCGCCGACCGCATGTAGGCGAGGGCTCGCACGCGCACCTCGCGGGGGAAGACCGCGATCCGGTACACGTTGCGGCCGGTGTTGCCGGCGGTGCTGATCGCGGCGAGCAGCGACAGCAGGGCGACGAAGGTGATCATCCCCCCGGCCAGTGGCCAGGCGAAGTAGAGCAGTGCCTCGACCAGCGCGGCCACGGCCCACAGTGGCTTCGCTCCGACCCGGTCGGAGAGACGGCCGAGCGGCAGCGAGAGCAGCAGCGTGACGACACCGGCTATCGACATCCCGAGACCGACCTGGGCGCCGGAGAGACCGACGATCTGGGTGAAGAACACCGCGGTGCCGGTGAGGAACGAGCCGGTGGCGAACGCCGAGAGCACGCACTGCAGCGCCAGGTCACGCTCGAGCTTGGTGGGCGGGAGGATCCGGCTGATCGGGTTGGTCACCGAGACATCACGGGCACATCCTGTCGTGCCCCACCGACACCTCGCGAGTCGTTATCGCCGCGCGAAATCCCCGCCTGAGCGCGGAACTCGCGAGGCGGCCGCCTCAGGGTCAGGCGAGCTTCCCGTCCAGCACCGTGGACCTCCCGTGCAGGAACGTCGCGACGACCCGGCCCGGCAGCTCCATCCCGGCGTACGGCGTGTTGCGCGACAGCGAGACCGACTCGCCGGCCTCGACCACCCGGCGTACCGAAGGGTCGTAGAGCACGACGTTCGCCGGAGCACCGTCCTCGAGCGGGCGCCCGTGGTCGGCCACGCGACCGATCCGAGCCGGCGCGTACGACATCCGATCGGCCACGTCGGCCCAGGTGAGCAGCCCGGGGTCGACCATCGTCTGCTGGACCACCGAGAGCGCCGTCTCGAGACCGAGCATCCCGAACGCCGCGGCCGCCCACTCGCAGTCCTTGTCCTCGAAGGGGTGCGGGGCGTGGTCGGTGGCGACGGCGTCGATCGTGCCGTCGGCCAGACCGGCCCGCAGCGCCTCGGTGTCGGCCGGGGTGCGCAGCGGCGGGTTGACCTTGAAGACCGGGTCGTACGACGCGGCCAGCTCGTCGGTCAGCAGCAGGTGGTGGGGCGTGACCTCGGCGGTGACGTTCCACCCCGACGCCTTCGCCTGCCTGATCAGCTCCACGGAGCCGGCCGTCGAGACGTGGCACACGTGCAGCCGCGAGCCGACGTGGGCCGCGAGCAGGCAGTCGCGGGCGATCACGGCCTCCTCCGCCACGGCCGGCCACCCGGCCAGGCCGAGCCGTCCGGACAGCTCGCCCTCGTTCATCTGCGCGCCCTCGGTGAGCCGGGGCTCCTGGGCGTGCTGGGCGACGACGCCGTCGAACGCCTTGACGTACTCCAGGGCACGCCGCATCAGGACGGCGTCACTGACGCAGTGGCCGTCGTCGGAGAAGACGCGGACCCGAGCTGCCGAGTCGGCCATCGCCCCGAGCTCGGCCAGCTGCTGCCCGGCCAGGCGGACGGTGACGGCACCGACGGGGTACACGTCGCAGTAGCCGCCCTCACGACCGAGCCGCCACACCTGCTCGACGACGCCCGCCGTGTCGGCGACCGGGTCGGTGTTGGCCATCGCATGCACGGCGGTGAAGCCGCCCATCGCCGCGGCCTGGGTGCCGGTCAGCACGGTCTCGGCGTCCTCGCGACCCGGCTCACGCAGGTGCGTGTGCAGGTCGACCAGGCCGGGCAGGGCGATCAGCCCGGTCGCGTCGATCACCTCGGCGTTCGCGTCGGTCTCCCCCATGGCGATGGCACCGCCGCGCACCAGGAAGTCGCTCGGCTCGCCACCCAGGATCCGGGCACCCTTGATCAGGTAGCTGTTCATGCGTCGGCTCCTTCGGCGTCGCTGGAGATCGCGGGTGGTTCCTGAGGAGCCGAGGGACGAGGCGTCTCGAAGGGCTCACTGCCCCCGAGCAGCAGGTAGAGCACCGCCATCCGGACCGCGACGCCGTTCGTGACCTGCTCGACGATCACGGAGCGGTCGCTGTCGGCGACGTCGGCGGTGATCTCCATGCCCCGCACCATGGGGCCGGGGTGCATGACGATCGTGTGGTCCTGGAGCGTCGCCATCCGTCGGCCGTCGAGACCGTAGCGTCGGCTGTACTCCCGGGCGGTCGGGAAGAAGCCGCCGTTCATCCGTTCGCGCTGGACCCGCAGCATCATCACCGCGTCGGCCTTCGGCAGCACGCCGTCGAGGTCGTACGACGTCTCCACGGGCCAGCTCTCCACACCGACCGGAAACAGGGTGGGGGGCGCGACCAGGGTGACCTCGGCCCCGAGCGTGTGGAGGAGCAGCGCGTTGGAACGGGCGACCCGCGAGTGCAGGACGTCGCCGACGATGGCGATCCGCCGGCCGTCGAGGCCACCGCCGTTGCCGGGTCCCAAGTGGCTCTTGCCGAGATGGCGGTAGAGCGTGAAGGAGTCCAGCAGGGCCTGGGTCGGGTGCTCGTGGGTGCCGTCCCCGGCGTTGACCACCGACGCGCGCACCCATCCGGAGTTCGCGAGCCGATGAGGAGCCCCGCTCGCGCCGTGCCGGATCACGACCGCGTCGCAGCCCATCGCCTCGAGGGTGAGCGCGGTGTCCTTCAGCGACTCCCCCTTCGACAGCGACGAGCCCTTGGCCGAGAAGTTGATGACGTCGGCGGAGAGCCGCTTGGCGGCCGCCTCGAACGAGATGCGGGTGCGGGTGGAGTCCTCGAAGAACAGGTTCACCACGGTCCGGCCACGCAGGGCCGGCAGCTTCTTGATCGGCCGGTCGGCCAGCGACCGGAGCTCCTCGGCGGTGCGCAGGACCAGCTCGGCGTCGTCGCGGGTCAGGTCGGCCGCCGACAACAGGTGCTTCTTCATCCGACGGCCCCCTCGATGACCACGGCGTCCTGGTCGTCGACGCCGGTGAGCTGGACCCGCACCCGCTGCACCAGCGAGGTCGGGAGGTTCTTGCCGACGAAGTCGGCGCGGATCGGCAGCTCGCGGTGGCCACGGTCGACCAGAACGGCGAGCTGGACGGCCCGTGGCCGGCCCAGGTCGTTCAGGGCGTCGAGGGCGGCCCGGATGGTGCGCCCGGAGAACAGCACGTCGTCGACCAGCACGACGACCTTGTCGTCGATGCCCCCTTCGGGGATCTCGGTGGGCAGCAGGGTGCGTGCGGGCTTCAGGCGCAGGTCGTCGCGGTACATCGTCACGTCGAGCGCACCGCACGGGACGGTGGCACCCTCGACGGCGGCGATCCGTTCGGCGATCCGTTCGGCGAGCGGTACGCCGCGTGACGGTATGCCGAGCAGGACGACGTCGTCGGCGCCCTTGTTGCGCTCGAGGATCTCGTGGGAGATGCGGCTCAGCGCGCGGGAGATGTCGCTCGCGTCGAGGACGGTGCGGTCGGCGCCCGGATCGGGCGCGCCGGCGGACGTTGCAGTAGTGGCAGGCGCAGGCATCTGCGGCCAGACCTCCTTCTCCGCCTCACGGGACGGCTCGTTAAAGGATGTCGATCGCAGGCGACCCTAGCAGGCGGAGGAGTCTCCGCCTGCCAGGGTGGGTGGGCGATTCAGCCGGTCACCCGAGCGGCACCTTGATCACCGAGCCGGCACCGGGCGCGACGGCGCCCATGCTGACGTAGGCGCTGTGCCCCTTGATCGCCACGCCGTACGGCGCGAACAGCGGCCCGGTCAGGTTCCGGCTCTTCTTGCCGGACTTGTCCGAGTGGATCCTCCACAGCGAGCCGGTCGGCCCGTTGAGCAGCCCCTTGTTGGCGATCTGGACGGCGTACAGCTTGCCGTCCTTGCCGAAGGCGAGGCTGGTCACGTTCGTCAGACCCGAGGCGTACACCTTCGCCTTGTGACCCGGCACGATCCGGTAGATGCTCGCGGCTCCCTTGACGAACGGGAAGCCGGTCAGCTCGGAGACGTAGAGGGCTCCGTCCGGCCCCACCACGACGTCGGTGGGCACCGCCTGGACCTTGCCCGCGGCCGTCTTCACGTCGTGGAAGACCTTGACCAGCCGGACCCTGTGGTGTCGCACCTTGACCAGGTCGTTGCCGCCGGAGTCGGTGGCGTACCAGGTGTGGCCCCACTTGAACACGCCGGTCGGGTCGGTGTTCGGGTCGTGGATCGGGTTCTTCCGGCCCTCGAACCGCAACAGGTCGCCGAGCGTGGTCCGGTGACCGTTCTTGAGGTTGTAGCCGAGCAGCCGGCCGAAGAGCCGACCGGGCGCGGCCAGTGACGCGCGGTCCGCCGGAGCGAACCCGTAGCCGACGGAGACGGCGAGCCGGTGCTTGCCGTACGGCACGACATCGGCCGGGCCGAGCGCGCTGGCGCCGGTGTTCTGGTCGCCGTAGGACGGGAGCCCCTTGATCACCCGGTGCTGCTTGCCATGTGACACGACGGTGACGCTGCCGGTCGGACCCCAGCAGACAGGGGCGCCCTCGGGACCCTGCCTGCAGTCGCTCGTACCACCCGAGCCGGCCTCTGCGATGTAGAGCTTGCCGCTCTTGCTGAAGTTCAGCTGACGCGGGTTGTTCAGGCCGCTGGCGACCGTCTTGAACTTCGCGTCGTGTGGTGCCCGTGGCGCCTGGGAGGCACCAGCGGGCGTCGTCGCGGCGACCGTGACGAGGGCGGTCGAGGCGACGACCGCGCCGATCATGATCTTGCGCATGCGTTTCCCCCTCTTTGGTTTTACCTTTCGCGAGACCTTTGTGAGTCTCACGCGGCACACAGGGCACGAACAATGGTGCCGACGGGCCAGGGGGTCCCGCTGCGTCCTCGGCGTCCTCAGCGCCCGCCGGTCTCCGACGCCAGGTCCTTGAGCACCGTCTCGTAGGCCCGGTGGTACGTCGGGTACGCGAAGTGCTGGTGGAGGAGGGTCGCGATCGGCACCTCGGCGTGGACGGCCAGCTCGAGCATCGACATGATCTCGCCGCCGGCCGGGCCGACCACGACCCCGCCCACCAGGACCTGACGGCTCCGGTCCGCAACCAGCTTGATCAGGCCCGACTCTCGAGTGATCCAACCACGGCTGCCGAGGTCGCCGGTCGCCGTGACCACGTCGACCCCGGACTCGCGGGCCGCCTTCTCGGTCAGACCCACCGAGGCGACCTCCGGCACCGTGAACGTCACCCGGGAGACGGCCCGGTAGTCGGCCCACGGCCCGTCGCGACCGAGCAGGTCGTTGACGACCACGGCCCCCTGGTACATCGACACGTGGGTGAACGCTCCCTTGCCGACGATGTCGCCGATCGCCCAGACGCCGTCGGCGATCCGCATCCGCTCGTCGGGATCGAGGACGCGCGACTCGGGGTCGAGGCCGACGTGCTCGAGACCGAGCCCCTGGAGGTTGTTGCGCCGGCCGGCGGCCACCAGCAGCTTCTCGGCGGTCAGCTCCTGGTCTCCGAGGGCCAGCGTGAACTGCCCGTCGGCGTACGACACGGAGGCGATCGACGCGCTCGTCAGGACCTGGATACCGGTCTCGGCGAACGCCCTCTCCAGGGCCTCGCTGGCTTCGGGCTCCTCGGGCGCGACCAGTCGGTCGGCCACCTCGACCACCGTCACCCGCACCCCGAAGTACGCCATCACCTGGGCCAGCTCGCAGCCGATCGCGCCTCCCCCGATCACGACCAGCGATGACGGCAGCTCGGTGAGCTTCACCGCGTCCCGGTTCGTCCAGTACGGCGTCTCGGCGAGCCCGGGGATCGGCGGTACGCCGGGAGCGGTGCCGGTGTTGATCACGATCCCCGTGGTCGCGGTGTACGTCGTGCCGTCGACCTCGACCCCGCCGTCGCCGGCGAGTGCGCCGCGGCCGCGGACGAAGCTCGCGCCGGCGTCCTCGAGCCGTTTCACCGCGACCGTGTCGTCCCAGTCGTCGGTGGCCTCCTCACGGATCCGGGTGGCGACCGGGCCGAAGTCCGGCGTCACCGTGGACCTGCCCGCCAGCTCGTTGACCCGCCGGGCGCCGCGCAGCGCCTCGGCTGCGGCGATCATCATCTTGGACGGGACGCAGCCGAAGTAGGGGCACTCGCCCCCCACCAGCCGCTCCTCGACGCCGAGCACCCGCAGCCCGGCCTGCGCCGTCTTGATCGCGACGTGCTCGCCACCCGGGCCGAGCCCGACCACGATCACGTCGAACTCGCGGTCGGTCGTCTCCCCGGTTGTCTGTGTCATGGCCTCACCCTTCCATGCGCCCGGCCACCGGTGGGAGGGCGAACCGAGAGCCAGGACGGCTCACGTCGACAGGTGCCGGGCCCGGGCGAAGCAGAACAGTCCGTAGCAGGCGATGCCGACCGCGATCAGGATCAGCAGCACCGGACCCAGCGGCTGCTGGAGCACGGTGTGCAGGGCCTGGTCGAGACCGCCCGACTTCTTCGCGTGGTGGGTGACCGCTGCGGCGATGAACAGGCCGCCCACGACACAGAACGCGATGCCCTTGGCGATGTAGCCCACCTTGCCGAGCCATCGGTACGCCGTGCCGGTGTCGCCGCTGGCCCCGCGGGCGTCGAGATTCTCCATGAACTTCTCGGTCCAACCCCGCCGCGCGTAGTTGACCCCGTAGGCGATGATCGCCACGCCGACCAGTCCCACCAGCCAGCGCCCGAACGGCTGGTCCATCAGGGTGCGGGTGTAGTTCGTGCTGTTGGAGCTCGACCCGGAGCCCATGGCATAGCGCAGCGCGGTGTATCCGATGTAGGCGTAGATGATCGCCTTGAGAGCCGACGCGGCACGGCGGCGCCAGCGCTTGCCGCCGTCGTACTCGCGGTGGCCGGAGAACACCTCCAACACCCGCCAGAGCACCAGCACGAACATGCCCACCGTGATCAGCCAGAGCAGGACCGGCCCGAAGGACTGGTGGGCCAACGTCTGCATCGCACCCTTCTGCGACGCGTTCTTGCCGTGCGCTCCCAACGCCAGCTGGATCGCCAGCCAGGAGACGACGAGGTGCACGACGCCGTAGGCGACCATCCCGAACCGCACGCCGCGGTCCAGCCAATCGCTGTTCTCGGCCTCCCGCCCGAACCGCTGGGCCCGCTCGCCCACGTTGGTCATGCTCGGAATGTAGACCCGCCCGAGCAGCCCCGGATCACACCTTGGGGTGGCTCCTCGTGGCCAGCGGCTTGGCTCAGCCGACCAGGGAGTCGCGGTCGCGCAGCATGCTGCCGAGCACGCCGTTGACGAACGACGGCGAGTCGTCGGTGGAGAGGCTGCGGACCAGCGCCACCGCTTCGGAGACGGCTACCGGGTGCGGGACGTCCTCGACGTACAACAGCTCGTAGGCGCCGATGCGGAGGGCGGTGCGGTCCACCGCCGGCATCCGGGCGAGCGTCCAGCCCTGCGCATAGTCCGCCAGGATCTCGTCGAT
>JAICSC010000116.1 GCA_025937085.1 Nocardioides sp. | reverse complement strand
GCAGGGTGAGCTGCGCCGTTTCGTGAACGTGTACGTCGGCAACGACGACGTCCGCTTCCTGGAGAACCTCGAGACCGCGACCCCCGAGGGCACCCAGATCTCGGTGATCCCCGCCGTCGCCGGAGGCTGAGCCGCCCGCGACCGCCACACGGGCGTGGGCCACTCCGTTCTCCCACGATGCTCCCACGATCTCGTCGGCGCTTTCTATCGCAATCCGAGGTAATCTCGGGGGCGGACAGAGGAGCTCCCGTGGATATCTCATTCGTCGCATCCGACTTCCCACCCCTCGCTCTCGGGTTCTTCGGGCTCGGCACGGGCTATCTGATCGTCGGCCCGCAGGAGTTGATCAACTGGCCGGCGCGAGACGAACGCGTCGACCGGGCCACCGGTGTCTGGAGCATCTGGATGCCGGGCTTCTGCCAGTTCGTCACCGGCGTCATCCTGTTCGTCGGCATGACCTGGATCCAGGTGTTCCAGGAGCCACCGCTCTACATGGCGGCGCTGGCCTTCTCGGCGTACGGCATCCACTGGTTCGCGCTCGGGTGGAACCGCTTCCAGAACAGCGACCCGCGCACCAACGCCGGGATGTGCGTGGCCTACACACTCATCTCGGTGATGGGCATGGTCGTGTTCTTCAACGTCAGTGACTGGCCGGTCGGCCTGCTGTTCGTAGGGCTGACCCTGATCTACGTCAGCGACTTCTTCGCCTCGATCGGGATCAGTCTCGGCCTGAGGGCGCTCGGGCTCTGGCACCTCCTCACGGGGATCTGGCTGATGTACCTCACCTTCGCCACCGCTGTTGACTTCTCACTGGGGTGGACGTGGAAGATCTGAACCATGTCCCGACGTAGCAAGCGACGAGCCGACCGCACGCCCACCGAGCGCTCCTCCGTGCGGCCCGACGACGGGCTCGAGGTGGGTCACCCGGGGTCGACGTCAGCAGGCGTGCGTGGGGTCATGGAGTCCTTGCGGTACAGCCGCGAGGAGATGGGGCCGAGCCGGAGCCTCAAGACCCTGCTCAAGCTGAACCAGACCGACGGCTTCGACTGTCCCAGCTGTGCCTGGCCGGACCCCGACCCGGAGCACCGCAAGACCGCCGAGTTCTGCGAGAACGGCGCCAAGGCCGTCGCGTGGGAGGCCACCCGCAAGCGCGTCGGGCGGGAGTTCTTCGCCGAGCACTCGGTGGCCGAGCTGCTCCAGCTCGACGACCACACCTTGGAGCACTTCGGCCGGCTGACCGAGCCCCTGCACCTCGCCGAGGGCGCCACGCACTTCACGCCCGTCGACTGGGACGACGCGCTGCGCCTGGTGGCCGACGCGCTCACCGGCCTGGACGACCCCGACCGGGCCGTCTTCTACACCAGCGGCCGCGCCAGCAACGAGGCGGCCTTCACCTACCAGCTGCTCGCCCGGCGCCTCGGCACGAACAACCTCCCGGACTGCTCGAACATGTGCCACGAGTCCAGCGGCGCCGCGCTCTCGCAGACGATCGGCATCGGCAAAGGCGTGGTCACCCGCGCCGACATCGCCGACCACGCCGACCTGATCATCATCGCCGGCCAGAACCCCGGCACGAACCACCCCCGGATGCTGACCGCACTGGAGGAGGCGAAGCGACGTGGGGCGAGGATCATCGCGATCAACCCGTTGCCCGAGGCCGGGTTCGGGCGGTTCCACAACCCGCAGACCGTCCGCGGTCTCGCCGGCAGGGGTACGCCGCTGGCCGACCGGCTCGTGCCGGTGCGCGTGAACGGGGACCTGGCGCTCTTCAACGGGCTGAACAAGGCGTTGAGCGAACGTGAGGACGCCGCGCCCGGCACCGTGTTCGACACCGAGTTCCTCGAGAGGTCCTGCGACGGCGTAGAGGACGCCGTACGAGCATGGCGAGACCTGGACTGGTCGGTGATCGAGGCACAGAGCGGACTTCCGCGGTCGGACATCGAGGCGATCGCCGACGACGTGGTCGCGGCGCACAGCATCATCGTGTGCTGGGCGATGGGCCTGACCCAGCACAAGAACGCCGTGGCCACGATCCGTGAGATCACCAACTTCCTCCTCCTGCGCGGGAACGTCGGCCGGCCCGGTGCGGGACCCTCGCCGATCCGCGGCCACTCCAACGTCCAGGGCGACCGCACGATGGGCATCTGGGAGAAGATGCCCGACGCGTTCCTCGACCGGCTCCGCGACGAGTTCGGCTTCGAGCCGCCCCGCGAGCACGGCTGGGACACCGTGGACTCCATCCGGGCCATGCGCGACGGCAAGGTCGACGTGTTCGTCGCACTCGGCGGCAACTTCGTGGCAGCCACGCCCGACACCGCCGTGACCGAGGCGGCCGTGCGCAACTGCAAGCTGACGGTCAACATCGCGACCAAGCTCAACCGCACCCACCTCTGCCACGGCACCCAGGCCCTGCTGCTGCCGTGCCTGGGCCGGACGGAGCGGGATGCCCGGGCGGGCGGGGACCAGTTCGTCACGGTCGAGGACTCGATGGCGATGGTGCACGCGTCCCGAGGTCGGCTGATCCCCGCCTCACCACAGCTGCGGAGCGAGATCGCCATCGTCACCGGCCTCGGCCAGGCGATGTTCGGCGACGACCTCGGCTGGCGAGGGATGGGCGACGACTACCGCATCGTCCGCAAGCACATCGAGCACGTCGTACCCGGGTTCCATGCCTACGAGGAGCGGGTGAGCGCCCCTGGCGGCTTCATGCTCCCGCGGCCGCCGCACGACACCCGCACGTTCGCCACCGACAACGGCAAGGCGCACGTCACCGTCAACCCGCCGACGACCGTGGACGTGCCCGAAGGTCATCTGCTGCTGCAGACGGTGCGATCCCACGACCAGTTCAACACCACCGTCTACGGCCTCGACGACCGCTACCGAGGGATCAAGGGCGGCCGGAAGGTCGTCTTCGTCAACCCCGCCGACCTCGCGGTGCGTGGCCTGGCGGACGGCGACACGGTAGACGTGACCAGCGTCGCGGCCGACGGCGAGAGGGTGGCCAAGGGGTTCCGCGTGGTGTCCTACCCCACCACGCCGGGCTGCTGCGCGGCGTACTTCCCCGAGGCGAACGTGCTGGTGCCCCTCGACTCGGTCGCCGAGGTGAGCAACACCCCGGCGTCGAAGTCGGTGATCGTGCGCCTGGAGCCCGCCGGCTGAGCCCGGGCTGAGTCCAGGCTCAGGCGTAGCTCTCGGCCTGGATCGAGTAGAGCTCGGCGTACGTGCCGCGGCGGGCCATCAGCTCGTCGTGACTGCCGACCTCGACCACGTGCGCACCGTCGAGCACGACGATCAGGTCGGCCATCCGGACCGTGGAGAACCGGTGGGAGACCAGCACGGTCACGCGGCCGTTGGTCGTCTCCTCCCGGGCTCCGGCTGCGAACCGCTCGAAGAGCGCGTGCTCGGTCTCTGCGTCCAGCGCCGCGGTCGGCTCGTCGAGCATCAGGAGCAGTGGTTCGGGGCGCATGTAGCCGCGGGCGAGGGCGAGCTTCTGCCACTGACCGAAGCTGACGTCGACGCCGTCGTCCCACGACGGCCCGAGCTGGGTGTCGAGGCCGTGCCGGAGATCGTCGACCATGGGCGTGGCCCCGGCTCGGTCGACCGCGGACTCGACGGCGGCGCGGTTCTCCTGGCGCGGCTCGTCGCCGAGGCCGACGGTCGTCCCGGCGACGAACTCGAGCCGGGCGAAGTCCTGGAAGGCCCCGGAGAGTCGTGCCCGCCACTCCGTGACGTCGATCCGCCCGATGTCCACGCCGTCGGCGGTGATCCGGCCGTCGCTCGGTGCGTACATCCGGGCCAGCAGCTTGACCAACGTGGACTTGCCGGCGCCGTTCTCGCCGACGATCGCGACGACGCTTCCGGCCGGCAGGATCAGGTCGACGTCGCGCAGCACCTCCCTCGTGGTGCCGGGATAGGCGAAGGAGACGCCCTCGAACCGGAGGCCCTGCGTGAGCCGGTCGGGCGCGGCGAGGTCGACGTGGGCGTTCTGCTCGGCGGCGAAGTCCTCGAGCCAGGCCAGGCGCTGGGCGGAGTCGAGCCAGATGCCGCGCAGGAAGCCGAGCTCGCCGACCGCGGACCCGACGTACGCCGAGAGCCGGCCGCCGGCCGTGAGCACGAGCACGACCGCACCCGGCCCACGGTCGAGCCCGGTCACCACCCAGACCACCGCGAGGACGAACGCGACGGCGAAGACGGCCCAGGCGACGGAGAGCCAGGCGGCGCCGATGAGCTGGGTGCGTCGGATGGGCGCGAACCAGCGACCCCACGCCGTACGCCGTCGCGAGACCAGGTCGGCGTGGTTCCCCGTGACCCGGATCTCCTTGCCCGGGGGCGACGTCGTGGCCACCGTGAAGAGGTGACGCCCCAGCCGGCCGTGGGACGCGACGCCTTCCTCGACCCGCTTCTCGATCTTTGGCCGCCACACGGCGACCAGGAGGAGCGGCACCGCGCTGACCAGCAGGAGCAGCAGCGCCGGGTGGATCGCGGCGAGCAGGATGCAGACGAACGCGAGCCGGAGCAGCCAGCCGACCATGGTGAACATGGACCGGAACAGGTGGTCGAGCGCGAACACACCCGTGCGGAGCACGGCGATGCGGTCGAGGTAGACCGGCCGCTCGTGGTGCTCGACGGTGGCGACCTCCGCCTGGAGCTTGGCGACGTGGCCCTGGAAGAAGATGTTGAGCCGGTCACCCAGCCGCCGGGTGGTGCGGTCGAGAGTCACCGACAGCACCCACATCAGGGTCGCCGAGACGGCGAGGCCACCGGCCCCGACGTACAGCCGGGTCTGGTGGTGGTGGACCAGGCCGTCGGTCATCAGGGCCAGCCACACGCCCACCAGCACGTCGGGCAGCGCCTCGAGCGCGGTCATCGCCAGCGACGCCCACAGCAGCGTCGGCTCAGCGTGGTAGCCGTGCTTGACGACGCGGACCATCGACGGCACGGCAGCGGGCATGGCGCCGGCGGAGTCCTCGTGCGTGGTGGAGAGTCGCTCATCCTCAAAGAACGTCATGGACGACCTCCTCGCCGTGCTCGTCGAGCTCGAGCTCGTCGTGGAAGCGTGAGGCCTGGAGGTCGTACATCGTGTGGTAGCGCCTGCGTCGAGTCATCAGCTCGTCGTGCGTGCCGAGCTCGATCACCCGACCGTGCTCGACGACGCAGATCAGCTGGGCCCGGCGGACGGTCGAGAAGCGGTGGGAGACCAGGATCGTGGTCGCGTCGGCGGTGGCGGCGAGCACGCGGCGGAAGATCTCGGACTCACCGCGCACGTCGAGCATCGCGGTCGGCTCGTCGAGGAGTACGACGTGTGCTCCCGCGCCGACCTTCGCGATCGCCCGGGCGAGGGCGACCCGCTGCCACTGGCCACCCGAGAGGTCGATCCCGCCGGCGTAGCCCTTCGCCAACGGGGTGTCGAGGTCGGCGAGGTCGAGTGCACCCGCCCGGTCGAGAGCCCGCCCGATGACCTCGGTCGAAGCGCCGAGAGGAGCCACGTTGTCACGCAGTGTCAGCTCGTAGCGGACGAAGTCCTGGAAGACCGCGGCGATCCGGTCGCGCCAGGCGGTGAGGTCGAGGTCGCGCAGGTCGACCCCGTCGATCTCGATCGACCCGGAGTCGGGGTCGTAGAGGCGGCAGAGGAGCTTGGCGATGGTGGTCTTGCCGGCGCCGTTCTGCCCGACGATCGCCAGCGCGGCGCCGGCGGGGATGGTGAGGTCGAAGCTCTCGAGCACGGGCCGGCTGCCCGTGGGATAGGTGAAGGTGACGTCGCGGAACCGGATCTCCGGCGCGCCCGCACCCGTGGTCGAGGAGGTCGCTCGGCCCGCGCCCGCACCGGTGGTCGAGGAGGTCGCTCTGCCCGCGCCCGCACCGGTGGTCGAGGAGGTCGCTCTGCCCGCGCCCGCACCGGTGGTCGAGGAGGTCGCTCTGCGACCGTCTCGAGACCCGTTCAACGCCCCGGCGGCGGCCATCTCGATCTCGAGCCGTTCGATCGCGACGACGGGCGCGGCCGCACCGTCCAGGGCCCAGCTGAGCCCGCCGAAGGCGATCGCGCTCGCCCCGAACGCGGCACCGGCGTACGTCACGACCGACCTGAGGTCGAGGCTGCCGGCGTACCCCTGGCGGGCGAGGACCAGGAACAGCAGGCCGTTGGCGACCAGCACGACCAGCAGCGCGCCGGTCAGTGACCTCTCACGCAGGCGGGTCGCGTCGTACTGGAGCTGGTGGAGGTGGAGCCGGTTGCGGGTGAAGCGCTCGAGCAGCCACGGCGCCAGCCCGAACAGGCGGACCTCCTTGGCCGCGCCCGGCTCGGTGGCCAGGTCGTAGGCGTAGTCGGTGTGGCGCCGGGCGGTCTTCACCTCGACGGTGTTGCGGTCGCGCCAGACTCCGCTCTCGCGCAGCAGCCAATGGGTCGAGCCCCAGGCGGCCAGCAGGAGCAGGGGCGCCCACCAGGTGAAACCGAACAGGACGAGGGCCGAGGCGATGCCGCCGAGCAGCATGGTCAGGCCCTGGGCGATGAAGTCCATGTTCAAGAACATCGGCGGGCCGGTCCACCCGGTGTCGAAGTCGCGGGCGGTGGTGAGGTCGTTGGTGAGGTCGCCGCGCTCGAGGTGCCCGACGCCGTCAGGACCGAGGGTCGTCGCCATCAGGCGGTCGTTGAGCACGGTGCTGAAGTGGTGACCGAGCAGGGTGCCGACGACCTGGTGGAGCGGCGGTGCCACCTGCGAGGCGACGAACACGATGCCGAACGCGACCAGCGGCCCGGTCAGGTCATTCCCGCTCTGCACGCGGCCGACCAGCAGGCCGGTCACGATCGCCAGGGCGGCCGGGATCAGTGCCCGGACCAGGAGGAGCAGCCACCAGGCCGCCGCGAAGCCCGGCACCGAGCGGGTGATCGTGACGAAGAAGCGCGTGGCCGGCCGTGCACGCAGGTCAGCGAGCATCCGAGACGGAGTGGTGACCACTCGGTCACCCTAGGACGAGCGACCGACACCGCTCCCCCTCCAACCTTTCGCCGGCGTACGGCGTTCTGAGAGCGTGTCAGCGACGTGGGAGGCCGACGTGGCCAGTTGACGCCGAAGTGGGACCTCTCCGGGGTCGAGGTGGGACTTCTCCGGGACCGTCGTCGGAGAACTCCCACTTCGGCGGCGGAGTTCTCCCACTTCGGCCGCGGACTTCTCCCACTTCGGCGGCGGAGTTCTCCCACTTCGGCCGCGGACTTCTCCCACTTCGTCAGTCCAGGGCCGCGAGGCGCTCCGCGAGATGGGCGCGCTCGGGGTCGTTGTCGCAGAGCTCGACGGCGCGGGCCAGCTCGGTCCGGGCCTCGTCCGTGCGGCCCACCCGAGCCAGCAGCTGCCCGCGTACGCCGGGCAACCGGTGGCCGGGCAGATCGAGCCCCTCGAGCGCGCGGAGACCCGCGAGCGGGCCATCCGCCTCGCTGATCGCCACCGCCCGGTTGAGACGGACCACCGGCGTGTCCTCGAGCGCGACCAGCTCGTCGTACCGCTCGACGATCCGGGGCCAGTCGGTCGCATCGGGATGCGGCGCGATGGCGTGCTCGGCGGCGATCAGCGCCTGGAGGAGGTACGGCGTGCCGGGCGCGGTGACGTGGGGTGTCAGCACGTCGAGCGCCTCGGTGATCTCCTCGGCGTGCCACCGCGACCGGTCCTGGTCCGGCAGCAGCACGAGCCGTCCGCCCCGCAGCCTCGCGTCGCGTCGCGAGTGCTGGAGCAGCATCAGCCCCAAGAGCCCGTCGAGGTCGGCGCGGCCGGGCAGCAGCTCCCGCAACAGTCGGGCGAGCCGGATCGCCTCGGCGGCTAGATCGGTCCGCACGAGCTCGGTTCCGGACGGCGGCGCGTAGCCGGCGGTGAAGCTCAGGTAGGCGACGTCGGCGGCCCGCCCCACGCGCTCCTTCAGCTCCGGTCCGAGCGGCACCTCGAAGCGCTCCCCGGCCAGGCTCTTCCGGGCTCGGGTCAGCCGGGCCGCCATCGTCGCGGTCGACATCAGGAAGAGCCGGGCGATGTCGGCCGTCGAGACGCCGATCACCATCCGCAGCGTCAGCGCCGCGGCGTTCTCCCGCGACAGCGCCGGGTGGGCGCACAGCATCACCAGCCGGAGCCGCTCATCGCGGACGGGCTCGCCGGCATCGGCCATCACGCGCTGCGCCTCCTCCTGCAACTCGGTCTCGACCGCGAGGACCGGCAGCCGCTTGGCAGCGACGGCCTCGGCGCGCAGCCGGTCGAGGATGCGGCGTCGCGCGCTGGTGAGCAGCCACGCCGGCGGGTTCGCGGGTACGCCGCCGCCCGGCCAGGTGCGGGCGGCCGCCTCGAACGCGTCGGCCAGCCCGTCCTCGGCCAGGTCGAGCCGCCGGAACTGCGCGACCAGTAGCGCCGTCAGCCGGCCCCACTGGTCGCGCAACGCGGCGTCGAGCGCCGCGGCGGAGTCACTCCCAGTCGCGGGTGTCGTCATAGCCCTCGATCGCGATCACCGGCCGCACCTCCACGGCGTACGACGACGGGAGCAGGCGGCACAGCTCGACCACGAGGTCGAGCGACTCGGCCTCGACCAGGTAGAAGCCGCCGATCTGCTCGGCAGTCTCGGCGTACGGACCCTCGGTGACGACCGGTTCCCCGTCCACGTGCCTCAGGGTCCGGGCCGCCGGCGACTCCGCGAGCGCCTCGCCGGCCAGCATGGTGGCGCGCTCGGCGACGGCCTTGTGGAACGCCGTGTGGGCGTCCATCACCTCCTGGCGCTGCTCGGCGGTGGCGCTGTCCCAGTCGCCTTCCGTCGCGGCCATCAGGACCAGGACCTTCACATCCCACCTCCCCAGCACTCGCGGACCTCGATCCGCTCGCCTGCGCTGGTCAGGCGACCGATGCAGCGGTGGAGATCGTCCACGTCCTCGGTGTCGATCAGGTAGAAGCCGGTCAGCTGCTCGGCGGACTCGGCGTAGGGCCCCTCGGTGACGGTCACGTCGTCGAGGTCGCCGGAGACGATCCGGGACTCGCGGGACGACGCGAGCCTGGCGCCGGTGACGAAGGTGTGGCCGCGGTCGGCGAGCAGCTTCGCGAAGTCGGAGTGCGCCTGGTAGATGCGCTCCTTCTCGTCCTGTGGCGTCGACTCCCAGGCGCTCTCGTCGCCAGGGATCAGGACCATGTACCTGCTCATGGCGGTTCCTCTCGGTGTGGTGGGTGAGTCTGTCACCACCGATGACGGGCGGGGAGGCCCGAAATCGACAGGTCCCCGCAGGTACGCCGTCACCCGAGCTCGCTCATTCCTCGCCCTGGCTCTCGATCGGACGGATCTCGACGGCAGGGTGCGCCCGGACGAGCACCTGCGCGGCGTCGAGCAGTGCTTGCTCGTCGTCGATGCTGACCAGGTAGAAGCCGGACAGCTGCTCTGCGGACTCGGCGTACGGGCCGTCGGTGACCAGCGCGGTGCCGTTGGGCCCGCGACGGATCGCGTGGGCCTTCTTCCAGGTCGAGAGCTCCGCGCCCCCCGTCATCCGCCCACCTCGCTGCTCGAGCAGCCGGCCGAACTCGTAGTCGTTCTCGTATACGGCCTGCCGCTCCTCGTCGGTGGCGCCGTCCCACCGGTCCTCGCGGTCGGCCGGGAACAGGATCATGTAGTCGGTCATGGGGTC
>JAICSC010000142.1 GCA_025937085.1 Nocardioides sp. | reverse complement strand
GGGCAGAAGGCCGACGCGTCCAAGTAGCTCCACGAACGGCGTCGCCCTCGTCCATGGGGGCGGCGCCGTTTCATCTGTTTTGCCAGAGTCACCTGTCGTGTCAGAGCCACCTGTCGTGCCAGAGTCACAGCCGGGAGCGGAGGAGTCATGTTCGAGGCCGTCGAGGGCCTACTCGGTGAGCACGCCGAGCTCGAAACGCGTCTCGCCCTCCCCGAGACGCACGCCGATGCCCGCACGGCCAAGGCTCTCAACCAGCGGTACGCCGAGCTGACGGCGATCATCACCACCTGGCGGGAGTGGCGGCGGGCCGGCGACGACCTGGCCGCCGCCCGCGAGCTGGCCGTCGAGGACCCGGCCTTCGCCACCGAGGTCGAGTCGCTGGCCGACCAGCGCGAGACCGCCCAGGAGCGGCTGCGGCGGCTCCTGGCCCCGCGCGACCCGGCCGACGACAAGGACGCGATCCTCGAGATCAAGTCGGGTGAGGGCGGCGAGGAGTCGGCGCTGTTCGCCGGCGACCTGCTCCGCATGTACACCCGGTACGCCGAGCAGCGCGGCTGGGTCACCGAGGTCCTCGACTCTGCCGAGTCCGACCTCGGAGGGTTCAAGTCCGTCACGGTGGCGGTGAAGTCACGGGGGACCACCATGACGGGAGAGGCGCCGTACGGGCTGCTCAAGTTCGAGGGCGGTGTCCATCGGGTGCAGCGGGTGCCGGTCACCGAGTCCCAGGGCCGCATCCACACCAGCGCGGCCGGGGTCCTGGTGCTGCCCGAGGCCGAAGCCGTGGAAGTCCAGATCGACGAGCACGACCTGCGCATCGACGTGTTCCGGAGCAGTGGCCCCGGTGGGCAGAGCGTGAACACCACCGACTCCGCGGTCCGGATCACGCACCTGCCGACCGGCATCGTGGTCAGCTGCCAGAACGAGAAGAGCCAGCTGCAGAACAAGGAGCAGGCGCTCCGGATCCTGCGCGCCCGGCTGCTGGCCGCGGCCCAGGAGGAGGCGGACGCCGCGGCGGGTGAGGCTCGTCGCAGCCAGGTGCGCACCGTGGACCGGTCCGAGCGCATCCGCACCTACAACTTCCCGGAGAACCGCATCTCCGACCACCGCACCGGTTACAAGGCCTACAACCTCGACCAGGTGCTCGACGGCGAGCTGCAGCCGGTCATCGACTCCTGCGCGGAGGCCGACCTCGAAGCGAGGCTCGACGCGGTCGAGGCGGGCTGAGTGACCGCGCCGCGAGACGTGCGCAGCCTCATCGCCGACGCGGTACGCCGGCTCGCGGCCGCCGGGGTCGAGTCGCCCGACCACGACGCCCGCACCCTGCTGGCCCACGTGCTCCGGGTGCAGCGATCGCGTCTTCCGCTCATCGGCGACGTCACAGACGCGCAGGCGGCCGAGCTGGACGCGCTCGTCTCCCGGCGGTCCGGCCGGGAGCCGCTCCAGCACCTCACCGGGGTCGCCCACTTCCGGCACGTGGAGCTCCTGGTCGGACCCGGCGTGTTCGTGCCGCGGCCCGAGACCGAGCTCCTGGCCGGCTGGGCGGTCGAGGAGGCGGGGAGGCTCGATGATCCTGTGGTCGTCGATCTCGGAACGGGGTCCGGTGCGATGGCCAAGGCGATCGCCCACGAGGTGCCACAGGCGCGGGTACACGCCGTGGAGCTCGACGAGCGTGCCCATGCCTGGGCGGCCCGGAACCTCGAGAGCACCGGCATCGACCTGCGCCAGGGCGACCTGGCGGAGGCCTTCGACGATCTCGCCGGCACCGTCGACGTCGTGGTGAGCAACCCGCCGTACATCCCGCACGAGGCCTGGGAGTCGGTGGACGTCGAGGTGCGCGACCACGATCCCGAGCTCGCGCTGTACGCGGCCGGCGACGGTCTCGACACGATCCGGGCGGTGGAGCGCCGGGCGGCCGTGCTGCTGCGCCCCGGAGGGGTCGTCGGCGTCGAGCACGCCGACGTGCAGGGGACGACGGCTCCGGCGGTCTTCACCGCCACCGGCAGCTGGGACCAGGTGCGCGACCACGAGGACCTGACGGGGCGTCCACGATTCGTGACCGCGCGGCTGGCACGATAAGCCTCGATGAGCACGACGTACGCGACCTCGACGGCCGACGAGCGCGAGACCGCGATCGAGGCTGCCGCGCAGGCCGTGCAGCGTGGGGGACTCGTCGTGCTGCCGACCGACACCGTCTACGGCATCGGGGCCGATGCCTTCGACCACGCCGCCGTGCAGGCGTTGCTCGAGGCCAAGGGTCGCGGGCGCGAGATGCCGCCTCCGGTGCTGATCAGCGCGGCGACCACCCTCGCGGCCCTCGCCACCGGGCTCCAGTCGTACGTCGAGGCGCTCACCGAGGCGTTCTGGCCCGGGCCGCTCACCCTGGTCTGTGACCAGCAGGCCTCCCTGACCTGGGACCTCGGCGAGACCCGGGGCACGGTGGCGGTCCGGATGCCCGACCACGAGGTGGCCCTGGCCCTGCTCGAGCGCACCGGTCCGCTCGCGGTCAGCTCGGCCAACCGCAGCGGACGGCCGGCTGCCACCGACGCCGCAGCCGCCGAGGGGATGCTGGGGGAGAGCGTCGAGGTCGTGCTCGACGCCGGACCGTCACCCCAGGGGGAGGCCTCCACCATCCTCGACGTCCGCCTGTCACAGCCGCGGCTGCTCCGCCTCGGTGCGCTCTCGGTCACCGCCATCAACGACGTGATCCAGCCGCTCGGATGCACCGTGATCGAAGACGGAGACGGAGACGAGGACGAGGACGTCGAGGACGAGGACGTCGAGGAGTGAGCCGGTAGCGTGCGCGAGTACCTCCTCGTCTTCCTGGTCGCGGCCGCCGCGACGTACCTGCTGACGGTGATCGCCCGCGAGATCGCGCTGCGCACCGGCGCGGTCGCCCGGGTGCGCGACCGCGACGTGCACGCCGAGCCGGTCCCCTACCTCGGAGGGCTCGCGATGCTCGGCGGACTCGCCGCGGCGTACGTCGTGGCCCAGCAGCTGCCGTTCCTGTCCCGCAGTCAGCCGTTCGTCTTCCACGACGCCCGGAACGTGCTCATCGCCGGCGCCATGATCTGCGCGATCGGCACCCTCGACGACCTGTTCGAGCTGGACGCACTCACCAAGCTGGGCGGCCAGGTGCTCGCGTCGGGCTTCCTGATCCTGAACGGGATCCAGTACATCCTCTTCCCGCTGCCCGGAGGCGGGCAGTTCTCCCTGCAGTCGGCACAGGGCGCGCTCCTCACCGCTTTCATCATCGTGGCCACGATGAACGCGGTGAACTTCGTGGACGGGCTCGACGGGCTGGCCACGGGTGTGGTCGGCATCGGCGCGATCGCGTTCTTCGTGTTCTGCTACCAGCTGACCAGCCTGAACAACGCCTCGCTCGCCTCCACCGGCGCCCTGCTCAGCGCGATGCTCGGCGGTGCCTGTGCCGGTTTCCTGCCCCACAACGTCAACCCCGCCCGGCTGTTCATGGGCGACAGCGGGTCGATGCTGATCGGACTGGTGCTCTCGGCCAGCGCGATCACGCTGACCGGCCAGTACTCCGGCACCGAGCTCAGCAAGGGCGCGATGGGCTCCCCGGCCAGCCTGGCGCCGACGTTCCTCCCGCTGGCGCTGCCCATCACGCTGCTGGTCGTCCCGATCGCCGACCTCGTGCTCGCTGTGATCCGGCGCACCCGCGCCGGCCGCTCGCCGATGGCGCCCGACAAGCAGCACCTCCATCACCGACTGCTCGAGATCGGCCACTCCCAGCGCCGCGCGGTGCTGATCATGTGGATGTGGGCGGCCCTGGTCGCCGGGAGCACGGTGGTGATCAGCCTCTACACCGGCCCGGTGATGTGGTGGGGGATCGGGTCGGCAGCGGTGGTGACGGTCGCCCTCACGTTCCTGCTGCCCAGCCTGCACAGACCCGGCGTACCCGAGCCGAAGGCGTCGGAACCGGTCTCCCCGGCACCCTGACCGCGGTACGCCGACGGCCCCGATTGGTGGTGCCCCGAGCGCTTGTGCTACTTTTCACAAGCACCCCGCCACCGATCAGATCAGGCCGCCAGCCCATGACGACCGAGCTCCTCGAGACCCGATCCGGGGCCCAGGTATGTGCGGCGGTGTGCACCCTCCCCGCCGGGTCGGTCCGAGCGTGGCGCTGTGATAGTTTCCGAGCGTCGCCGGTGCCCCTTGGAGCGCGCATCGGCGCGTTTGAGTATCTCGACGAAAACACCCGTGAGAGCGACCTGAGTGGATGGCCGATGGACACCCGGACCCGACCCTTCGGGGCCGCGATCTCGTGGGCCTCGGCGGGCTGCTGGCCGGAGCGGTCGTGCTCGGTCTCGTCGTCGGCCTGCTCGTCGACCGGGCAGTCGGTACGTCGCCGGTCTTCACGCTGGTCGGCATCGCCCTGGGGATCGCGGCGGGTGCCGCGGCCTTCTGGGTGCGCGTCCGGAGCGCCTTGCGATGAGCGTGCGTCATGACCGTCCTCACGCACCGGCCCACCGAGGGGGGCGCTCGCATGGCTGAGCCCGAGACCAGCACCGGCGCGCTGCCCAACCAGCCGATCGAGGGGCCGGCGAGCTTCCGCCGGGTCCTGCGCGACCAGCGCAAGACGATCGCGGTGGCCATCGTGCTCGCCGCCGCGGCCTACTGGGTGCTCGGCCAGCTCGACGAGTGGGTCCTCGCCGGCTGCATCGCCGGTGGCGTCGGCCTGGGACTGCTCAACCACCTGGTCACCGAGTACTGGCTGCTGCGCCTGATCACCTCGGGCGAGCAGCCGACGCGCAACAAGCTGGCCATGTCCACCTTCCTGCGCCTGCTCGTGCTGTCCGTGGTCGCGGTCGGGATCGCGGTGTGGTTCTGGCCCGACGGCATCGGGCTGCTGCTCGGCCTCGCCGTGTTCCGCCTGATCGCCCTCGTCATGACGGGTCTGCCCCTGTTGAAGGAGTTGAAGCAGCAGTGAGCACCGCCATTCCCGCGATCCTGCCCGCCGAGGTGGAGATCCACCCGGGCGAACACCCCACCGGCCACTTCCTGGGTATGACGTGGAACCTCGACACGATCTGGGTGACGGTGGTGGCCGGGTTGATCGTGATCGCGCTCGGTTTCTGGGCGCGCGGCCAGCTGACGAAGAAGACCGACGACCACATCCCGACGAAGCTCCAGCTGGTGTGGGAGACGATCCTCAAGGAGGTGCAGACGCAGGTGGAGGAGAACCTCGGCCGCGTCCACCCGTACGTCGTACCGCTCGCCGTCGCGCTGTTCTTCTTCATCCTGATCGCGAACTGGATCGAGGTCATCCCGACCGAGCCCAACAAGAACATCCACCTGCTGCCGTCGCCGACCGCCGACACCAACCTCACCTACGCGATGGGGATCATCGCGATGGTGTCGGTGTGGATCTACGGCATCCGGAAGAAGGGCGCGCGCGCCTACTTCAAGCATTACATGGAGCCGTACCCGATCCTGCTGCCGCTGGAGCTGCTCCAGGACCTGCTCAAGCCGGTCACCCTGGCCCTGCGACTCTTCGGCAACATCTTCGCCGGCGGCATCATGATCGCGCTGATCGGGTCCATGGTCTCGATCGCGCCCCTGGACATCCCCATCGGCGGCTTCTTCGCGGTGATCCTGAGTGTGGTCTGGAAGCTCTTCGACACCGTGTTCCTCGGCGGTCTGCAGGCGTTCATCTTCGCGCTGCTGACGGTGCTCTACTTCGGCATGGCGGCAGCGGAGCACGACGAGCACTCAGACGAGCACTCAGACGACAAGCACGAGGCCGAGGGCTCGGACGACAGCACCCCAACCCCAGAACTCGCGGCCTGAGCGACCGCTCGACCGCACCAGAGGTACACCCATTGCGCCGTCGACCGGCGCGTGACCAAGGAGAAACAGTGGCAGACAGCAGCTCCCTCGACTCGGCCATCAAGACCGCGGGCGCCTTCGTGGGCGGCGGCATGGCCCTCGCCGGTGGCGCGATCGGCGCCGGTATCGGTGATGGTCTGGCCGGGTCGTCGTACATCCAGGGCGTGGCGCGCCAGCCCGAGGCGCAGGGTCGCCTCCAGACGATCTTCTTCCTCACCGTCGGTCTGGTCGAGGCGATGTTCTTCATCAACCTCGCGTTCATGGCGCTGTTCGTGTTCGTCCTCGGCAAGTAAGCGACGGCACCGAGCAATCGGGGAAACCCCCAGCCGGAAGACAGGACTGACTGATGGAAATTCTTGCCAGCGCCCCAGTGGTGCCCCTGGCGAACAACTTCCTGGTCCCCAACGCGACGTTCATCGCGGAGGTCATCGCCTTCGCCATCATCATCTGGGTGCTGGCGAAGTACATCATCCCGCCGATCAACAAGGCGATGACGGCCCGCCAGGAGGCGATCCGCAAGCAGTTCGCCGACCTCGAGGAGGCGGAGGGGGACGCCCGCAAGGCCGAGGCGGACTACAAGGAGCAGCTCAACAACGCCAAGCACGAGGCCGCCCGCATCCGCGAGGAGGCGCGCGAGCAGGGTGCCCAGATCGTGCAGGAGGCGCGGGAGAAGGCCCAGGGCGAGGCCGATCGCATCATCGAGCACGCGCACGCGCAGGTGGAGGCGGACCGCAAGGCGGCGTTCGCATCGCTTCGCCGTGACGTCGGGAGCCTGGCCACGAACCTGGCCGGCCGCATCGTGGGTGAGTCCATGGAGGACGACGAGCGTCAGGGCCGCGTGGTCGAGCGCTTCCTCGCCGACCTGGAGGACGTGCAACCCGCACAGGGCGGAGCGCGCTGATGCAGGGCACGCGCGGAACGCGCTGGCGGGGCTCCTCGGCGGAGTCGTTGCGCGCGACGCTCGACCAGCTCGACACCGCCCTGGCGGGCGGCGCCAACGGCGCGGAGACGGGCGCCGACCTGTTCGTCGCCGCCGATCTGCTCCGGGAGCAGCCAGCGTTGCGCCGGGCCGCGACGGACCCGCGGATCGCCGCCGAGATCAAGACGGAGCTCGTGCGCGAGGTGTTCGGCCCCCATCTGGGCCGGCCGGCGGTGGATGTCCTGGCCACCGCGGTGACCCACCGATGGGCGGCCGGTCAGGATCTACCCGACGCGCTGGCCCACGTGGCGGTCGTCTCCGACGTCACGGCGGCCGACGCTGCCGGGGACGGTGACCAGCTCGAGGAGAACCTGTTCCGCTTCAGCCGGGTCGTCGCCGACCACCCGGAGCTGCGCGACGCGTTGTCCGACCCGCGCCGGAGCGTCGACGAGAAGCAGGGCCTGGTGCGAGACCTTGTCGAGGGAAAGGTCGCGCCGGCCGCTCTGACCCTGCTCCAGCGCGCGGTCACGAGCACCCACCTCACCGTGGCCAGCGCGCTGGAGGACTTCATCGAGATCACGTCGGCGACCAGAGGACGGAGGGTCGCCCGCGTGTGGTCGGCAGGGCCCCTGAACGACGCCGAGACCGACCGGCTCGCGGCCGCGCTCGGCAGGATCTATGGCGGGACGGTCCACGTGAACGTGATCGAGGACGCAGACGTCCTGGGGGGCCTGCGGATCGAGATCGGCGACGAGGTCATCGACGGCACCGTGCGTGCCCGGCTGGACGACGCCCGACGGCGGCTGGCCGGCTGACACACAACCACGAACTCACCGAGACACCAAGAGAGTAGGGAAGAGATGACGGAGCTCACGATCCGTCCGGAGGAGATCCGGGACGCGCTGACGAAGTTCGTCGAGAGCTTCACGTCCGATGCGGCGGCCCGCGAGGAGGTGGGGACCGTCTCGCAGGCCGCGGACGGAATCGCCCGCGTCGTCGGCCTTCCGTCGGCGATGGCCAACGAGCTGCTGGAGTTCGAGGACGGCACCCTGGGCATCGCGCTGAACCTCGACACCCGCGAGATCGGTGTCGTCGTCCTGGGCGACTTCGACAAGATCGAGGAGGGCCAACCGGTCCGTCGTACCGGCGAGATCCTGTCGGTCCCGGTCGGCGACGCCTTCATGGGACGCGTCATCGACCCCCTCGGCCACCCCATCGACGGCCTCGGCGACATCGAGACCGACGAGCGGCGGGCCCTGGAGATCCAGGCTCCCGGCGTCATGCTGCGCCAGCCGGTCACCGAGCCCCTCGCGACCGGGATCAAGGCCATCGACGCGCTCACCCCGATCGGTCGCGGCCAGCGACAGCTGATCATCGGCGACCGCTCCACCGGCAAGACGACGATCGCGATCGACACGATCATCAACCAGAAGCAGAACTGGGAGTCCGGCGACCCGAACCAGCAGGTGCGCTGCATCTACGTCGCGATCGGCCAGAAGGGCTCCACGATCGCCGCGGTGCGCGGTGCCCTCGAGGAGGCGGGTGCGCTGGAGTACACCACCATCGTGGCCTCCCCGGCGTCCGACAGCGCGGGCTTCAAGTACCTCGCGCCCTACACCGGCTCGGCCATCGGCCAGCACTGGATGTACGACGGCAAGCACGTGCTGATCGTGTTCGACGACCTGACCAAGCAGGCCGAGGCCTACCGTGCCGTGTCCCTGCTGCTGCGCCGCCCGCCGGGACGCGAGGCCTACCCGGGTGACGTGTTCTACCTGCACTCCCGCCTGCTGGAGCGCTGCGCGAAGCTCTCCGACGCCGAGGGCGCGGGCTCGATGACCGGTCTGCCGATCGTCGAGACCAAGGCGAACGACGTGTCGGCGTT
>JAICSC010000130.1 GCA_025937085.1 Nocardioides sp. | reverse complement strand
CGGGCGCCGACGTCCTCGCCGAGCGCGATGTCGGTGTTGTCCTCGATCGAGATCCGGTTGTGGTCGTAGATCAGGGTGAGGTTGCCGAGCTCCTGGACGCCGGCGATGGCGGAGGCCTCGGCGCTCACGCCCTCCTCGATGTCGCCGTCGGAGCACATGGCGTAGATCTGGTGGTCGAACGGGGACTCGCCCATCGCCGCGTTCGGGTCGAGCAGACCGTGCTCGCGGCGGGCGGCCATGGCCATGCCGACCGCGTTGCCGATGCCCTGGCCGAGCGGACCGGTGGTGGTCTCGACGCCGGCGGTGTGGCCGTACTCCGGGTGGCCGGGCGTCTTGCTGCCCCAGGTGCGCAGCGCCTTGAGGTCCTCCAGCTCGAGACCCCAGCCGCCCAGGAAGAGCTGGATGTAGAGGGTCAGGCTCGAGTGGCCGCACGAGAGGACGAACCGGTCGCGGCCCGGCCAGTGCGGGTCGGCCGGGTTGTGGTTCATCACCTTCTGGAACAGCAGGTAGGCCGCTGGCGCCAGGCTCATCGCCGTACCGGGGTGCCCGTTGCCGACCTTCTGGACGGCGTCCATGGCCAGCACCCGCACGGTGTCGACCGCCTTGTCGTCCAGCTCGTTCCAGTCCAGCTTGGCGGGGGTCTGGCTCACGCGCGGTTCCCTTTCCGAACGGGTCGGACGAATGCCCCGATGGGGGCGTGCTCAGGCGTCTCCGAGCCTACTCACCCCGGGCGTTAGACTGCGAGGCGCCTGCTTGCAGGTGACTCTTCCTGCGAACTTCCTGCGCCATCACGTACCCGAGGACCCTGTGTGACATACGTCGGCCACCGAGCCCCGGCGGCCTCGCCGGACCTTCCTCGGGCTTCGGCCGCCGCCACCACGCGTGATGTCGTCGCCGCCTACGTCGGCCTCACCAAGCCGCGGGTCATCGAGCTCTTGCTCCTCACGACCGTGCCGGTGATGTTCTTCGCCGCCCGTGGGGTCCCCGACCTCGGGCTGGTCGTCGCCACCGTCGTCGGGGGCGCCTGCTCGGCCGGTTCGGCGTCGGCGCTCAACTGCGTCTACGACCGTGACATCGACGAGCAGATGCGGCGTACCCGTCGGCGGGCGATCCCGCGGCACATCGTCACGCCGTCGGCCGCCTTCACCTTCGGGATCGCGCTCGGGGCGCTCGCGACGGTGATCCTCTACGTCTGGGTCAACCCGCTCTCGGCGGTGCTGTCGGTCGTGGCCGAGTGCTTCTACCTGTTCGTCTACACGATGCTGCTCAAGCGCCGGACGACCCAGAACATCGTGTGGGGCGGGCTCGCGGGATGCTTCCCGGCCCTGATCGGCTGGACCGCGGTGACCGACCGCCTGGCCTGGCCGCCGGTCGTGCTGTTCCTCGTGGTCTTCTTCTGGACACCGCCGCACACCTGGGCCCTGGCGCTGCGCTACCGCGAGGACTACGCCGGCGTCGAGGTGCCGATGCTGCCGGTCGTGGCGCGGGCCGAGGTTGTGGGCCGGCAGATCGTCGCCTACAGCTGGGTGATGGTGGCGACCTCGCTGCTGCTGTGGCCGGTGGCCGGGACCGGGCTGCTGTACCCGGTCGTGGCAGCGGTGCTCGGCGCGGTGTTCCTGGCGCAGGCGCACCGGATGTGGGCACGGGCGCGCGGCACCGAGGACCTGAGCGTGATCAAGCCGATGGCGCTGTTCCACGCCTCGAACCTCTACCTGTCGTTGCTGTTCGTCGCGGTGGCTCTCGAGCCACTCCTGCACTGACAGCCGGCCCGCCGCCGGCGGCCGACGCCACGTGGCCGGTCCTGGTCGGTTCGCGGAAATCGGCTGGAGAGGGCAACCAAACACCCCTACCGTTCGTCTGAACAGGTACGACGGTTGGCCTGCCCACGGGGGTGCAGGCCAACCGTCGTCCACGTTCACGCCCCACGGGCCGAGCCTGCGAGGACCGTGAGGCGGTTTCGAGTCAGGCGCCTTCCTCAACCATCGACCCAAGCCCTACGGCACCGCCGGATGCGTCCGGTCTGATGGCCGGTCGGCCGCGGCCACCGGGTCGCGCACGCTCACCAGCAGCCAGGTCGCGGCCGCGACCACGAGCCCGGCGCCGAGCATGTGCAGCATCACGACGCCGATGGGCAGGCCCGCGAAGTACTGGACGAAGCCCACGGCGGCCTGGAGCACCTCGACCGCGGCGAGGGCCGTCACCGGACGGGGGTCACCACCGGTGGCGCGTACCGCGAACCACATCCCGATCGTCAGCCCGATCAGCAGGAAGACCAGGTCGGCGTGGAACTGGCTGACGTCGAGCGGGTCGAGACCGTTGCGCGGCGAGCTCGCGTCGCCCGCGTGCGGGCCCGAGCCGGTCACCGCGGTGCCGGCGTACAGCACGGCCCAGGTCGCGGCGTACGTGGTCCACCCGAGCGTTGCGACGATCCCCGTCGCCGGGGCGACGGGCGGTCGGTCGAGGCGGTGCAGGAACAGCACCGCGACCGACACGATCACCAACGAGGCGACCAGGTGGAGCGAGACGACCCACGGGTTGAGGTCGGTGAGCACCGTGATGCCGCCGAGCACGGCCTGGGCCGGGATCGCACACGCCAGGACGATCGAGAGGCGGAGCAGGTCGGCTCGACCGAGGTCACGAGCCGCCTGCCGAGCCGCGACGAAGGTGGCGACCGCGATCGCGACCAGCACGAACGTCAGGGTCCGGTTGCCGAACTCGACGAGCTGGTGGGGCCCGATCGTGCCGTGCGGCGTGAACGACGAGTCGGTGCAGCGTGGCCAGGTCGGGCAACCCAGCCCGGAGCCGGTCAACCGCACGGCGCCGCCGGTGACGATCAGCAGGATGTTGGCGGCGAGGGTGGCCCATGCGAGCCGGCGCAGCACTCGGCTCACCCCCAGGGGGCGCACTCCGCGGCTCACTTCGGGGCTCATTTCTGGGCTCATTCCCATCGGAACGTCCGGGCGGTGAGGAAGGTGCCGGCCGCACCCCAGACGAGCAGCACGGCCAGGTCGCGCCAGGCGATGCCGCCGTCGAGGCAGGAATGTCGCATCGCGCCGCCCAGTGCGCCCGACGGCAGCCACTCGGTGAACCGACCGAAGGCGCCGTACGACGAGCTGGGGAGCACGACCGCTCCGCCCGCCAGGAGGAGCAGGTAGATCAGGTTCGCGGCCGCCAGCGTGGCCTCCGCCCGGAGCACACCGGCCACGAACAGCCCGAGGGCGGCGAAGGCGGCCGTCCCGAGGACGACGGCCAGGAGACAGCCCACGAAGCCGTTGGCCGGGTCCCATCCGAGGAGTAGCCCGACCATCGAGATCACCGCGACCTGGAGCACCTCGACCGCGAGGAGCCCGCCGACCTTCCCGGCGAGCAGTCCGGAGCGGGGGAGCGGGGAGGAGCCCAGGCGCTTGATCACGCCGTACCGACGTTCGAAGCCGGTGGCGATCGCCAGGGAGGTGAAAGCGGTGGACATCACCGCCAGGGCGAGGACGCCGGGGGTGAACACGTCCACCGGACGATGGGAGAGCCCGAGGTCGACGTGCTCGGCCCCCTTCACGCCGCCGATGAGCACGATCACCGGGATGACCACGGCGAGCAACAGCTGCTCGCCGTTGCGCAGCATCAGCCGCGCCTCCATCGCCGCCTGCGCGACCACCATCCGCGGGAACGGTGCGGCACCCGGCCGCGGCGTCAGGTCCAGTGCGCTCATGACGCCAGCTGCCGTCCGGTCAGCTCGAGGAAGACGTCCTCGAGGGTGCGTTGGCCGAGTGTCAGCGACTCGGGGAGCACCCCGTTGTCCTCGCACCAGCGCGAGACCACCGCCAGGCTCGAGGCGTCCGCCGGCCCGGTGACCACGATGCTCAGCTCGTCGAGGAGCGTGACGTCGACCCGGTCGCCGAGCGCGTGCCGCAGGGATCCGGGCGCGTCGGGCGGGAAGGGCTTGGTGACGACCAGACGGATCGTCGCCGAGTCTCCGCCTCGGGTCAGCTCGAGCGGCGTCCCGCTGGCGATCAGCCGGCCGTGGTCGATGATGTGAATGCGATCGGCGAGCCGCTCGGCTTCGTCCATGTAGTGGGTCGTCAGCACGACGGTCACGCCGGCGTCGCGGAGCTCCCCGAGCAGCTCCCACGTGGTACGCCGGGCGGCCGGGTCCATGCCCGCGGTCGGCTCGTCCACGAAGGCGATCTCGGGCCGGCCGACGATCGCCATCGCCAGGCCCAGCCGCTGCTGCTGACCCCCGGAGAGACGTCGGTACGGCGTGCGGCCGCACTCGCCCAGCCCGAGCCGCTCCGTGAGGGCCCCGAGGTCGAGCGGGTGCGCGTGCAGCCGGGCGACGTGTCGCAGCATCTCGTCGGCCCGGACGCCGCTCCAGGCGCCGCCGCCCTGGAGCATCACGCCGATGCGAGGCAGGAGGGCGTGGCGGTCGGCGATCGGATCGAGGCCGAGTACCCGCACCGAGCCGGCGTGCGGGCGGCGGTAGCCCTCGGCGGTCTCGAGGGTGGTGGTCTTGCCGGCACCGTTCGGCCCGAGGACCGCGGTGATCGTGCCACGCCCGACGGACAGCGACAGCCCGTCGACGGCGACCTTCTCGCCGTACCGCATGACCAGGCCGTCGATCGCGACGGCGGGGTCTGCCGAGGCACCACCTGGCGCTGACACGCGCCAAGTGTAGGAACAGCCACGTGTAGGAACACACGAGGGGCGAGCTCGCCGCCCTGCTACGCCTCGACCATGTCGGGCTCGTCGCCGTCGTTGCTGAGGCCCTCGAACGCCGTCGGCGGCTCGCGCCACACGTCGGAACGCGGGTTCCGGATCGCCCGCCAGACGCGTTCCGGCGTGCACGGCAGGTCGATGTGCTTGACGCCGAGGTGCTTCAGGGCGTCGACGACGGCGTTCTGCACCGCAGGCGTCGACCCGATGCTGGCGGACTCGCCGATCCCCTTGGCGCCGATCGGGTTCACCGGGGTCGGGGTCTCGGTGTTGGAGGCCTCGAGCATGATGCCGTCGGCCGCCGTCGGGATCGAGTAGTCCGCGAACGAGCTGGTGATCGGGGTGCCGTACTCGTCGTAGACCATCTCCTCCCAGAGCGCCTGGCTGATCCCCTGCAGACCTCCACCGTGCTGCTGGCCGGCGACGATCAGCGGGTTGACGATGCGGCCGCAGTCGTCGACGAGGACGTGCCGCAGGGGCCGCACCCGCCCGGTCTCGGTGTCCACCTCGACGATCGACACGTGGGCGCCGAACGGGAACGTCGCGCCGTCCTGGGTGTAGTCGGTGTCGACGCCGAGGCCGCCGTCGTGCTCGTGGGCGTACGGAGCCAGCTGCTCCCACGAGACCGCCACGTCCGGTACCCCGGCGACGGTGAAGACACCGTCGTCGAGTGAGACGTCAGCGGGGTTGGCCTCGAGCATCCGGGCGGCCACGGCGACCGCCTTCTCCCGGGTCTCGGCGGCGGCCTTGCTGACGGCGTTCCCGCCGAGCTGGAGCGACCGCGACCCGCCGGTGCCGCCGCCGGTGCGGACCATCGCGGTGTCGGACTGGCGGTAGCTGATCCTCTCCAGCGGGATCCCGAGCATGTCGGACACGATCATCGAGAACGACGTGGCATGGCCCTGACCGTGCGCCGACGTGCCGGCCATCACCGTGGCCGAGCCGTCCTCGTGGATCTGCACGGATCCGAACTCGGACCCGCCGAACCCGGTGATCTCGACGTACGTCGCCATCCCGATGCCGAGCAGCCTCGTCTCGCCGGCCTCGATCCGCCGCTGCTGCTCGGCGCGGGCCGCGTCGACGTCCGCGATGCGCAACGCCTCCTGGAGCGGACGCTCGTAGTCGCCGTTGTCGTAGGTCTGACCCGTGTGGGTCCGGAACGGGAAGGCGTCCTCGGGGATCAGGTTGAGGCGCCGGATCTCCTCGGGTAGCAGGCCGAGCTCCTGGGCGGCCACGTCGATGACCCGCTCGATCGCGGCCGCGGCCTCGGGGCGGCCGGCGCCGCGGAACGCGCCGACGGGCGCGGTGTTGGTCATCACGCCGATGGCCTCGTAGCGCAGTCGCGGCACGACGTACGGGCCCTGGGACATGATGTACGTCGGTCCGACCGCGAGCGCGCCGCCGAAGCCGGCGTACGCCCCGCACTCGCCGAGCATCCGCATCCGCAGCCCGGTGATGGTGCCGTCGTTCCGCAGGCCGAGCTCGACGTACTGGACCTGGCCGCGACCCTGCATGGAGAGCATCGCCTCGCTACGCGTCTCGGTCCACTTCACGGGTCTGCCGAGCCTGCGCGCCGCGAGGGCGATGGCGGCGTGGTCGGCCGTGGAGCCGGCCTTGCCCCCGAACGCGCCGCCCACGTGGGGGGCGACGACGCGCACGTGCTCCTCGTCGACGCCGATCGCCTTCGCCAGCAGTTGCTTGGCCAGGTGCGGGTGCTGCGTCGAGAGCCAGGTCTCGATCCCGTCCTCGGTCGGCCTGACCAGGATCGCGTTGCCCTCGATCGGAGCCACGGCGATGCGCTGGTTCACCATGCGCACCCGGGTGACGTGGTCGGCGTCCTCGAGGACGTCCTCGGCGGGTTCCTTCGCGGCTCTGACGATCGCGATGTTCGAGCCGATCTCCTCGAACTGGAGCGGGGCCCCCTCGGCGAGCGCCGCCTCCATGTCGGTGACCGCGGGCAGGTCGTCGTAGTCCACGTCGACGAGCTCGGCGGCGTCCACCGCCTGGGCCCGGGTCTCGGCGACCACCAGGGCGACCGGGTCGCCGGCGTACCGCACCTTGTCGACGGCGAGAGCGGCCCGCGGTGCCAGCTCGTTGACGTTGGCGAAGCTCGGGATCGCCGCGTGGCCGAGGTCGTCGGCGGTGTAGACAGCCAGGACGCCGTCGGCGGTGGCCGCCTCGCGGGTGTCGATGCCGGTGATGCGGGCATGGGCGAAGGGGCTGCGGACGAAGACAGCGTGAGCCACGGCCGCGCTGTCCCGGCCGCTGAGGCCCAACCCATTGGTGAGCAGCCCATTGAGGTCAAGGTTGTCGACGAAGGTGCCCTGCCCGACGAGGAGCTCCCGGTCCTCGACGCGGCGTACCTCGGTTCCAAGGATCGATCCCGGCATGCGGGTCACCCTATGACCGGCGACGCTCTCCGGTAGCGGGGGAGCGGATCCGCGACCTCTAAGGCAACCCTTACTTGAACCACCCGATCCATTAACGGCACACTGTTGTTGTGGAATTCGAAGGCGACTCCGGACATGGCGGCACGGCCGTGACCGGCGACCAGCCGACGCGAGAGCGCGTCGTGCGGTCGATCCTGGTCAACGGGCCCTCGACCGCCGCCGACCTGGCCGAGCGGCTCGATCTCACGCCGGCCGCCGTACGCCGTCACCTCGACCACCTCCTCGGTCAAGGGGCGCTCGAGGCGCGCGACCCGCGGCCGACCGCTTCGCGCGGGCGCGGCCGCCCGGCGAAGGTCTTCGCGATCACCGAGGCGGGCCGCGACCACTTCGACCAGCAGTACGACGACCTCGCCGTCCAGGCGCTCCGCTATCTCGCCGAGACCGGTGGCGACGAGGCCGTGCAGGAGTTCGCAAGGCGTCGCGTCGCGTTCCTCGAGCGGGACTACGCGACGGTCACCGCGGCCGACCCGGACCTGACGCCGGCCGAGGCCATGGCCGAGGTGCTCTCCAGCCAGGGTTACGCCGCGACGGCGCGGTCTCTGCCCCTGCTCGGCACCGGGATCGAGGGCCTGGTCGCCGTCGAGCAGCTGTGTCAGCAGCACTGCCCGGTGGCCCACGTCGCGCACGAGTTCCCGCAGCTGTGCGAGGCCGAGACCGAGGCCATCGGCCGGGTGCTGGGCCGACACGTCCAGCGACTGGCGACCATCGCGCACGGCGACGGCGTCTGCACCACCTGCATCCCACACGGTTCCGTGGTCGAGGAGGTCGCGCAGCGACCGTCTCGGAACCACCCCGCTGACCCCCATCAGAAAGTAGGCACTCGATGACGTCCATCGCTGAGTCCGATGGCTCGACCAAGGTCGAGCAGCTCAACCCCGAGCTGAAGGGCATCGGCCGCTACCAGTTCGGCTGGGCCGACCGCGACGACGCCGGGGCCGCGGCCAAGCGCGGCCTCGACGAAGAGGTCGTACGCGACATCTCGTCGAAGAAGAACGAGCCGCAGTGGATGCTCGACCTCCGGCTGAAGGGCCTGAAGCTGTTCGATCGCAAGCCGATGCCGACCTGGGGGTCGGACCTGTCCACGATCGACTTCGACAACATCAAGTACTTCGTCCGCTCGACCGAGAAGCAGGCCGCCTCCTGGGAGGAGCTGCCGGAGGACATCAAGAACACCTACGACCGGCTCGGCATCCCCGAGGCGGAGAAGCAGCGCCTGGTCGCCGGCGTCGCCGCGCAGTACGAGTCGGAGGTCGTCTACCACCAGATCCGCGAGGACCTGGAGGAGCAGGGCGTGATCTTCCTCGACACCGACACGGCGCTGAAGGAGCACCCGGACCTGTTCCAGGAGTACTTCAACACCGTGATCCCGGTGGGCGACAACAAGTTCTCCGCGCTGAACACCGCGGTGTGGTCGGGTGGCTCGTTCATCTACGTGCCCAAGGGCGTGCACGTCGACATCCCGCTGCAGGCCTACTTCCGGATCAACACCGAGAACATGGGGCAGTTCGAGCGGACCCTGATCATCGTGGACGAGGACGCCTACGTGCACTACGTCGAGGGCTGCACGGCGCCGATCTACTCCAGCGACTCGCTGCACTCCGCGGTCGTCGAGATCATCGTGAAGAAGGGCGGTCGCGCCCGCTACACGACCATCCAGAACTGGTCGAACAACGTCTACAACCTCGTCACCAAGCGCGCCATGGCCTATCGCGACGCTACGGTCGAGTGGGTCGACTGCAACCTGG
>JAICSC010000275.1 GCA_025937085.1 Nocardioides sp. | reverse complement strand
CTGGACCAGCATCGCGCCGGGGATGGATGTCGGAGACCTGCCGTCGGCCTACGGCTCGAAGGTCTACGCGATCGCAGGCAAGCACGTCCTGGTCTTCGAGGTCGACCAGGGCAGGTGGCACAGCCTGCCCGCCGATCCGATCAGGCCGAGACTGACCCAACGGCGGGTGACGGCGACGCCGTACGGACCCGTCATCACTGGGTACGACTCGAGCCAGCCCCAGGACGGCACGGTCGCAAACCCGGTGATCGCGGACCTCTACGACGGCTCGAGCTGGAGACGGCTGCCCGATACCGGGATCCTCGGCAACGACTGGTCGTGGGCGGGTGACCGGATGGTCGACTTCGACTCGTTCGCCCATCAGGGGATGGATCCGCGGCCGGGCGCCACGCTCGGAGGGCTGCTCGACCCGGCCACCGGCCGGTCGCTGCCGCTACCCGATTCGGCTGTCGAGACCCCCACAGACCCGTGGTCGCCGGTGGCCGTGGGACCGGACGCGTGGGCCGCATGCTGGGGACTGGTGTACGACGTCCGGTCCGGCCGCGTCTGGACACTGCCCCGCCCGGACGGCGCGTTGGACACGGGCACCACGGCTGCCTGGGTCGGCGACTCCTTGGTGGTGTTCGGCGGGGCCGACCTCGGAGCCGAGGAGTCCCTCGCCCGCACGACCAACAAGGCGTGGCTCTGGACCCCATGAGTCACTCCAGCCCCACTTGTCGGCGGACTTCGCCACTCCGACGGGGAGATCGAGGCCAACAAGTGCAGAATTCCCCGCTCAGGCGGGGAATTCGGCCGGACGACCCCTACAACCCCATCGCCGCCGTCGCATCCGCCAGGACCGACGCGGTCACCTCACGGCACCGCACGGAGCCGGCCGCGAACACCGAGTCGACGTACGACGGGTCGTCGGCCAGCTCGGCGTACGCCTTCTGCAGCGGCTCGAGGGTCGCGACCACGGCCTCGGTGACGGCGGACTTCAGGGCGCCGTACGTCGTGATCCCGTCGGCCGACCCACCGCAGGCCCCGAGGATCTCGAGCAGGTTGGTGACGCCCGGCTTGTCGGGGGACGGACGCACCGCAGAAGGCCCGGTGTCGGAGTCGGTCACCGCCCGCGCCACCTTCCGGCGTACGACGTCGGGCGGGTCGAGCAGCCGGATCACGCCCGTGTCCGGGTCGACCGACTTCGACATCTTCCGGCCGGGGTCCTGCAAGTCCATCACCCGGGCGCCGACACGCGGCAACGTCACCTCGGGCACCACGAACACCGATCCGTAGGTGTGGTTGAACCGGATCGCCAGGTCGCGGGTCAGCTCGACGTGCTGCCGCTGGTCGTCCCCGACCGGCACGGAGGAAGGCCGGTACAGCAGGATGTCGGCGGCCATCAGCACGGGATAGGTGTACAGCGAGGCACGGGTCGACGGCACGCCGCGCCCCTTCTCCTTGAACTGGATCATCCGGTTCAGCTCGCCGGTGTACGCCGTGCACTCCAGCAGGTAGGCCAGCTCGCGGTGTGCGGGCACCTGGCTCTGTCGGAACAACGTGACCCGCGACGGGTCCAGTCCGGCGGCGAGGAAGAGCGTCGCCATCTCCCGGACGGTGGCTCGGAGCACGGCCGGATCCTGCGGTGTGGTCAGGGCGTGCAGGTCGGACAGGCCGAAGAAGCAGTCGTGCCCCTCGTCCTGGGCGGCGACGAAACGGTGCAGCGCGCCGAGATGGTTGCCGAGGGTCAGCCGTCCGGTGGGCGTGATGAGGGAGAGATTGCGGTCCATGGTGGGCTCCTGTGTCGTGATGGGCCCACGGTTGGCCGCCTCGAGAGGCGCGACCGATGCGAAACGGCCGCCCGTGGGCGGCCGTGGAAAGAGGGTGTGCTCGATCGGGGTCCGCCGTCAGGCGGGCCACCAGCAGCGAGATGAACAGAGGTTCGAGGTCGAGAGCACGTCTCGAGGGTACCGGTAGCGTGACGCGCATGCCATCGTGTTCGGGTCCGGCGTCGGTGGTCTTCGACCCGACGCTCACCGAGTACGACTTCGGCCCCAGCCACCCGATGTCGCCGGTCCGGGTCGATCTCACGATGCGCCTGGCCCGCGACCTCGGAGTCCTGGACCACCTCCGGATGGTGGACGCTCCGATGGCCGACGACGAGCTGGTCGCCACCGTCCACGAGCCCGGCCTGATCGACGCGGTCAAGCGGGCGGGCAAGGACCCCGGGGCCTTCGAGCCGGCGTACGGGCTCGGCAGCGAGGACAACCCGGTCTTCCCCGACATGCACCGCGCGGCCGCACACGTAGTGGGCGCGACCACCGAGGCCGCCCGCCAGGTGTGGAGCGGCGAGAGCCTCCACAGCGTGAGCATCTGCGGTGGTCTCCACCACGCCATGCCCGACCGGGCGAGCGGTTTCTGCATCTACAACGACGTCGCGGCCGGCATCCGCTGGCTGCTGGTGAACGGCGCGGAGCGGATCGCCTACGTCGACGTCGACGTCCACCACGGCGACGGCGTCGAGCGGATCTTCTACGACGACCCGCGGGTCCTCACCATCTCCCTGCACGAGACCGGCCAGGCTCTGTTCCCGGGCACCGGCTTCCCGCAGGACTCCGGCGGCCCCGACGCCGAAGGCACCGCGGTCAACGTCGCACTCCCGCCCGGTACGTCGGACGCCGGGTGGCTCCGGGCCTTCCACGCGGTGGTGCCGGCGCTGGTGCGGGACTTCGCACCCGCCGTGCTGGTCACCCAGCACGGCTGCGACAGCCACCGCGACGACCCGCTGGCCGACCTGATGCTGAGCGTCGACGGCCAGCGCGCGTCGTACCTCGCGCTGCACGACCTGGCCCACGAGGTCTCCGGGGGGCGTTGGGTCGCGACCGGAGGCGGTGGGTACGCCCTCGTCGACGTCGTCCCGCGCGCGTGGAGTCACCTGCTCGCGATCGTGGGTGGGCAACCGCTCGACCCGCGGACCGAGACCCCCGAGTCGTGGCGTGCCCACGTCCGCGAGGCGCTCGGTCGGTCCGCGCCGACCCGCCTCACCGACGGCCGGGACGCGGCGTACCGTGACTGGTCGGAGGGTTACGACCCCGGCACCTGGCTCGACCGGTCGATCCAGGCCACCCGGGAGCAGATCTTCCCGTTCCATGCCCTGGACCCGTTTCCGTGACCTCTGCGGACGGGTCCGGACAGTAAAATTGGCGTCCGTTTCAACTCGACACGCGTGGGTACCGTGAGTTTCTGTAGGGATTTCCTTCCCCACGAGTCACTTCAGGCCCTATTCTCACCACGAAGCGCGGGACATGGAGTCACCGGAGGGGAAGCCGGTGCGTGCCTGCCGAGAGAGACGAGGCGAGCGATGCCTGCCCACGAGCCCGGAGACATCTCCGACGTGAAGTTCCTGACCGTGGCCGAAGTGGCCGCCACCATGCGCGTGTCCAAGATGACGGTGTATCGCCTCGTCCACAGCGGGGAGCTCCCCGCCGTGCGCGTCGGCCGGTCCTTCCGAGTCACCGAGGACGACGTCAACGAGTACCTGCGAAAGAGCTTCTACAGCGCGGGCTGACGCTGTCCCACCGAGGCTCCTCGCTCGATTCTTCCGCTCACTCCTGGACGGCTAGGCTGTCCGGGTAGTCCCGGCGCGTCCGGGACCCCTGGCATTGGAGCGGAAGAGGTTTTCGTGGGTTCTGTCATCAAGAAGCGTCGTAAGCGGATGGCGAAGAAGAAGCACCGCAAGCTGCTGAAGAAGACGCGCGTCCAGCGACGCAGGCTCGGGAAGTAGACCCACCACCAGCAGGGCCAGTAGGGGGAGCGTGGGCGCCGAGAGCCGCGAGAGCAGGGTCGTGCTGGTCACCGGGGTCTCCCGGGACCTCGGTCGAAGGTTCGCGCGCCGCCTCGCCGCCGAGCCCGGGGTGAGCCGGGTCATCGGCGTCGATGCCGTGCCGCCTCGCGATGACATCGGCGACGTCTCGTTCGTGCGGGCCGACATCCGCAACCCGGTGATCGCCAAGGTGATCGCCAAGGAGGACGTCGACACCGTCGTTCACATGAGCGTCATCGCCACCCCCGGCAGCGCCGGCGGCCGCGGCACGATGAAGGAGCTCAACGTCATCGGGACGATGCAGCTCCTGGCCGCCTGCCAGAAGGCCCCGGGCATCCGGCACCTCGTCGTGAAGTCGACGTCGACCGTGTACGGCGCGAGCAGTCGCGACCCGGCGATGTTCACCGAGGAGATGCAGCCACGTCGCCAGCCCAGCTCCGGCTACGCCAAGGACGTCGCCGAGATCGAGGGCTACATCCGTGGGTTCGCGCGCCGTCGCCCCGACGTCCGGGTCACGACGCTGCGGCTGGCCAACGTGCTCGGCCCCCACGTGACCAGCCCCATCACGTCGTACTTCCGGCTACCGGCCATCCCCACCGTCCTCGGCTTCGACCCGAGGATGCAGTTCGTGCACGAGTCGGACCTGATGCGGGTGCTGACCCACTGCGTCCACACCGACGTCGCCGGCACGTTCAACATCGCCGGCGACGGCGTGATGCTCCTGTCGCAGGCGGTACGCCGGCTCCGCAAGCCGGGGGTCCCCCTCGTGCGTCCTGCGGTGGGTGGCGTCGCGTCGGTGCTGAAGTCGGCCAGGATGGCGGACTTCTCGCCGGAGCAGCTGGGGTTCCTCACGTTCGGGCGCGGCATCGACACCACCCGGATGCGCGCCGAGCTCGGCTTCGAGCCGTCCTACACCACCGAGCAGGCCTTTGCCGACTTCGCGTCGGCCACCGGGCATCCCGTCACCCCGGCCGAGCGGGTGGTCGACGGTCTTGCTGCCGCACTGCCCGACCCGGCGCCCACCGGAGCCGACCATGGGTGACGCCGAGGTCATCCCGATCGGTACCGGCGG
>JAICSC010000408.1 GCA_025937085.1 Nocardioides sp. | reverse complement strand
GCTCTCGGGGCCGTCGGAGGAGCTGTTCTGGCGGCGGGAGCTCATGGCGAGCGCGGAGGCGCCGCGGAGCCGGCAGCCGGTGGTGGACGCGGGCGTGGTGGCGAGCATCGGGGCCAGCTTCGCGTTCAAGCCCCGGCCGGCCGAGCCGGACGGCGACGCGGTGGACGCCATCCTGGAGCAGATCGGCCTCGGTCCGAACGGCCGCCCGTGGGACTGCCGGGCGTGCGGGTTCGAGACCTGCCGGCGGTTCGCGGAGGCGGCGGCGCTGGGGCGGGCGAGTCTCCGGCAGTGCACCCCGTTCCAGGAGCGCCGGGCGGCGGAGGCGATGCGGGCGGCGGCGGCGGACGAACTGACCGGGCTCTCGACCTACCGGGTGCTCAGGGACCGGCTGGCGAGCGAGGTGGAGCGGTGCAAGCGGAGCCAGGAGAGCTTCGCGGTGCTGTTCCTCGATCTGGACCGGTTCAAGGACGTGAACGACGCGTACGGCCACGAGTCGGGGAACGAGGTGCTCAGGGCGGTGGCCGGCGAGATCAGGCAGGCGGTGCGCGCGTCGGACGTGGCGGCGCGCTACGGGGGCGACGAGTTCGTGGTGATCCTGACCCGGACGGACCTGATGGGCGGGGCGCGGGTGGGCGAGGCGTTGCGGGCGGGGATCGAGGGGGTTGGGCGCCGGCTGGGCTATCCGCCGGGGCTCATTACGGTGAGCATCGGGCTCGCCGAGTTCGACCCGCGGGAGCCGGCGGAGGCCGACCTCCTGGTGAGCGCGGACCGCGCGCTCTACCGGGCCAAGGCCGCCGGCCGGAACGCCGTAGCCTAGGGAGTCACCCTGCGCCTCGCGCCGCGAGGCGGAAAGGGGCCAAACCCCGACGCATGCGCTCCCCCGCGGCGCGTCGTGGCGCACGTCGAGACCTACGTCGCAGGTCAACAAGGAAAATCGAACGTGACCGGATTCAGTCCGCGGCAGCCCACGTCCCCGACGGTCCCCGCTCCCGTTTCGGCGCGTCCCTCGCCGCCGGAAGGGACGCCCGATCCCTGGGGGGTGCGGCGAGCCGAGAATCTCTTGACCAGCCTGGAAGGCATCCTGAGCGCGCGGGTGGTCACCACGCCGCTGGGCGAGGTGAGCGAGATCCACATTCTGGCGCAGGCGGGCCTGCAGCCGAAGCAACTGGTGCGGAACATCGAGAGCGCGCTGCTGGCGCAGCTCGGTTTGAAGGTGGACCATCGGAAGATCAGCATCGCCCAGACGGCGGACGTGAAGCCGATCGAGGCGCTCGAGCGCGACTCGGTGCGGGAGCGCATCCTGCAGCGGACGGTGCTGTTCGAGAACCTGTCGGTGTCGCCGGGGCGCCGGCCGCACCGGATCTCGATCGCGGTGACGCTCAGCTACCGGAGCCAGACCGAGTCGGCGGAGGAGGAGATCAGCGACACGCCGCGGAGCCGGGTGGAGGGGGCGGCGAAGGCGGCGGTGACGGTGCTGGACCGGCTCCTGACGGAGAGCAGCATCGCGCTCGAGGGAGCCAAGATCGTGGAGGGGTTCGACCGCCAGTTCGCGTTCGTGGCGGTGCAGGGGCTGGGCGGGCGGGAGACGACGCTCATGACCGGCACCAGCGAGATCAAGGAGAGCGCGGAGCGGGCGGCGGTGTTCGCGGTGCTGGACGCGACCAATCGGTGGACGGAGGCCCGGAGGCCGAACTGAGGCAGACGGTCGGACGGTCGGACGGGCAGACGGTCAGACGGTCGGACGGTCGGACGGTCGGACGGGCAGGTGAACGGTCGGACGGGCAGTGCGGAGGTGCGGAAGTGTGAGCCCGTGGGTCCGTTCGGCGAGGCGGAGGCGGGAGCGGTGGTGAGATGGAGGGGGTCGGCCTGGGGTGAGTGGGGGCTGACGGTTCGAGCGATCGTGTCGGGGAGGGTCGTGGCCTGTCCCGACGTGCCGATACTCAGAAGCTGAATGGGGCGGGCCCGCTGGGGCGGGCCCGTTGCATCGGAGGGATGTCAGGGGCAGGGCAGGGCTGTACGACGGTGCAGGCCAACCCTACTCGGGAAAGGACACTGGGGGAAAAGGGGATCCCGGTCTCTGTGTAGTTGCGGGAAATAGCGCAGCGGAGATTAGCGGACAATTGATGGAGCGGAGCGTCTGGCGGGCCATAGCGAGGTC
>JAICSC010000163.1 GCA_025937085.1 Nocardioides sp. | reverse complement strand
CGGCGTCGCGAGCGTCACCAGATGGGTGTGCTGGCAAGGCGCGGGCGCGAGCGTCGTACTGGTTGTCCGTTGAGCGTCCGCAACGCGGCCAGCGCGCCCAGATGGTGGCGCGCAGCAGGTGGAAATCGGTGGATCCAGGCTCAGTCTGCGGCCACTGCGCCTCGTCGTCCGTTGGGACACACATCGGCAACGCGGCGTTCGAAGTCGACGGCCGGGATCGGAAGCACCTCGGCCAGCAGGGTCAGGTACGTCGCGCGGGACACCTCCGAGACACCGAGGGTCGCCAGGTGCGGCGTCTGCCACTGGGTGTCGATGAGCCGGTCGCACCCGTCGTCGAGCATCCGGACCAGGCCGACGAGTGCGGCCTTGGAGGCGTCGGTCTCACGATGGAACATCGACTCCCCTGCGAAAAGGCCACCGATCGCCAGGCCGTACAGACCACCGACCAGCCGGCCGTCCCGCCAGGTCTCGACGGAGTGCACCCACCCCAGCTCGTGCAGGCGGAGGTAGGCCTCGCGGATCTGGCCGTCGATCCACCCCGACGGTCGGCGGGGGTCGGCACACGCGTCGACCACCTCGGCACAGGCGGTGTCGACGCGGAGCTCGAAGCGCCGCGCGGACTTGGCCAGGGATCGGGAGACGTGGAGGTCGCCTGGCCGCATCACCCCGCGGCGTACCGGGCTGAACCACGCCATCGGCGCGCGTCGGCCACCGATGGGCATCGGGAAGATGCCGTTGCGGTACGCCGCCAGCACGGTGCCGGGCTCGAGGTCCGCACCGGTCGCCACCAGGTCGTCCTCCGGGTGGAATCGCGTGGGCGGCGGGAACTCCCAGATGGTCGGGGGAGGATCGACCGGCACCCCTCAACCGTAGTGACTCGACCGTAGTATCGGCGTATGTCAGGGGGCACGAGCACCAGCGGCACGGGCCGGCTGCCGGCGCGGCTGACCGAGCTCGCGCCCGGACTGACCGCGGCGTTCGTCCGCGAGGCCCTGCACCGGGCGATCCACGGCATCGGGCCCCTGCCTCCCGCCGCGGCCGCCGCCGACAAGCAGCTCGCGGAGCAGCACGGTGACGTCGACCGGGCGATCCACGAGGTGATCGAGAACCACGTCAGGTACGCCGGCGCCCAGGGTTTCGTGACCAACCTCGGCGGGCTCGCGACGATGGCGTTCGCCGTGCCCACGAACATCTCCGGGCTGGCGCTGGTCGAGTGCCGGATGATCGCCGGGATCGCCCACCTCCGCGGCTACGACCTGGAGGACCCCCGGGTACGCAACGGAGTTCTGGTCTGCCTGCTCGGCGAGGAGTCGGTGCGTCGGCTGGTCGAGACCAAGAAGCTGCCCGCTCCGCCGATGGCGCTGGCCACCGCACCGGCGCACGACCCGTTCCTCGACCGGGTGATCTCCGCGGAGGTCGCCTCCGACCTGGTCGCCAAGGTCGCGGGCAAGAGGCTCGCGGTGACAGTCGGGCGACGTATCCCGCTCGTCGGTGGGTTGGTCGGCATGGGTGCCGACGGCTACGCGACCTGGCGGATCGGCCGCTACGCCGACCGCGAGCTCCTTCCTCTGGCCCGTCGGTAGGCGGTCATCAGCATCCGTCCGGTGGAGCCGGACTCGAGTCTGCGCACGAGCTTCTCGCGCCAGCGGTACGTCGGGCGCAGGTACGCCTTCTCCAGCTCCTGCTGGGTGTCGCGCAGCTCGGCGTCGCGATGGCCGAGCTCGCGCTGCAGACGAGCGTGGTCGAGCAGCACCGCCTTGAGCGCGTCGACCGCCGCCCCAGAGACGAGTGCCTCGTCGGGATGGTCGGGGTCGGCGTACTCCGCCGCCGGTGGTGCTCCGCGCAGGTCGTCGAGGTCGCCGATCACGTCGTACCCTCGGGCCCGGATCTCCTCGATCCACGCCTCCTCGAGTCCCGTCGCCCACGGGTGGACGTCCGGCGGCAGCCCCAGCCGCGGGGTCCCGGTGCGCTGCGAGAGGGTCTGGTGGGCCAGCAGCTCGCGGACCAGGGGGCGGTAGAACGCCGGCTCGAGCTCCTCGTTGGCGGCCCGGTTGATGCGTCGGATCAGGGTCGTCTCGGCGGATCCCAGCGACGGGTTGATGCGCTCGCCGTCGAGCTTGAGGTCGATGCCGTCGAGGCCGAACGCCTCGACGAACCGCTTCCAGAGCAGCTCGGGCGACCCTCCGGTGGGCGGCACGGTGACCACGTGGACGTGCCCGGGCGGCAGGTCGCGACCCCAGCGGTCGAGGATGTCGGGGATCTCCTGCACGCCCCAGAACCACGTGGGGATGCGTCCCTCCCGCCGTGGGTCCTGGATCCGGTCGAGGAACGCGCCGTAGCTCAGCGCGGCCCGATGCTTGACGTTCTCCTGCCACTCCGCCGGGATCTGCCGCACCAGGTCGCGCACCGAGAGCACGAGGTGGACCTCGGCGTCGTGGCCGTGGCCGAGACTCTCCAGCGCCCGGCCGATCTGGACGCGCGAGGCGGTGGCGAGGATCTCGTGGCTGATGATCGAGTCGCCGCGCGCGCGACGTACTTCGGCCGCGAGCCGGTCCCAGGCGCCGATCGCCTGCGCCTCGAGTCCGCCCCACGGCATCCGCATCAGGTCGAGGGCGGCCAGGAAGTGCGCGTCGAATCGGTCCGCCGGGTAGGTGATGCCGTGCCGACGGAGCGCGCGACGGTTGTGGTACAGCACGTGCTGGAGGTACGACGTGCCGGTCTTGGGGGTGCCGACGTGGAGATGGACCTTCCGGGTCACCATGCTCACTGGGCCTCCCGTCCCGCCGGCCGCTCCGCCTGCGCCGTCCCGATCGGCGGCCCCAGCAGCACCTGCATCGCCAGCGTCAGCACCCGCTCCTCGTCGGGCGCGGTCTCACCTGGGCGCTCGGCCGGCTCCGGCAGAGCGCCGTGGACAGCGTAGCCACCGGCGGCGAGGCGTCGGCGCAGGTCGGCCGTGTGCTCGTCGAGCCATGGCCGGAGCCGCCGCGGGACCCGGAGCCGCGGCCCGGGGTGGGCAGCCAGGACCGGCCTGAGCCGGTGCCACATGAGCGCGGTCCGGCGTTCGGGTGCGACGAGGGTGCCCACCACCGGAGCGGTACGGCGCGCCAGCTCGACGGCGTCCACCGACAGGGGCCCGGGCATCGTGACGCTGCGGCGCCCTGCCGCGAGGCGCACGACGCGGCGCGGGTCGTCGAGGACGACGTGCACCCGGCCGGCGCCCACCCGAGGCACCCACGCCTCCGCCAGGGCGGCGAGATCGACCCGCCCCAGCAGCCGTGGCCGGCGAACCTCGGCGCGGATCCAGTCCGGCCACGGTCGTACGCCGGCGCCCAACGACCGGGCCGTCCAGACGTTCACGAGCATGCTCGCCAGGTCGGAGCCGGTCACGACCACGGTCGCTCGCCGGCCGCCGGGTGGGCGTCCGTCGGCGGCCAGCGCGTCGCGCAGCGGGTTGGCGACCTCGGGGTCGCCGAAGAGCCGGTAGCGACGACGCAGGAGGCGCGGGGTGCGCGGCGCCAGGGGGTCTCCGGCCGCGACGGTGTCCTCGGCGAGCAGAGACGTGGCGACCCGCACGAGCTCGTCCGGGGGAAGTGCGGCGGGGTCCACCGGAGGGGGCCCGAAGGCCGACTCAGGGAGGACGCCCACCAACCCCAGATCGGGACGTCCTCGGCCGGGGGCGCTGGTGCCCAGCACGCGCTCTGCGAGCTCGGGAGGGGGCAGCCGCAGCTGGTTGAGGCGGCGTAGCAGCTCGAGCTGCTGCGCGCCGGGGAGGTACCGGCTCGAATGCTCGTCGGTCGCGGAGTCGGAGCCCCAGGCCGACCAGGGCGTCGTACCGCCGTCGCGGAGATGCGCGACCCAGGCCCAGGCCCGGGCTTCGCGTGCGCGCTGCGCGTCCTCGGACGTCGTACGGCTCACCGCTTGTAGGCCTCTCGCGCGCGGCGGATGCGCGCGAGCATCGAGGCGTCGGGGTCGGGTCTCGAGGCGGCCTCCTCGGTCATCGCGGCGAGGGCGTCGAGGGCCGCACGGAGCTGCGCCTTGTGAGAGACCCGGTCGGGATGCTTGAACTTGTGCCCGTCCGGCCACGGCTCGGGCAGCAGGTCGCCCAGGTCCCCGACGATGTCGACGCCGCTCTGCTCGAGCCACTCCCCCCACTCCGCGCCGCGCTCTCGGGCCCAGTCCCAGAGCGCCGGCGGCAGCAGGATCGGGCTGGAGTCGCGGCCGCCCAGGCTCTCGTCGGCCAGCATGCCGAGGATCAGCGCATCGTAACCCGGGTGGTTGCGGGTGGTCCGCCCGATCCGCTCGTTGAGAGCCCGCAGGACCTGCGTCTCGGCACTGCCGAGAGAGGCGTTGGCCCGGTCGCTGTCCTCGGGTGCCCACTCCGGGTCGATGTCGAACGCCCTGCAGAAGCGGTGCCAGAGCAGGTCGGGGTCGGCGTCCACGGCATCCGCCTGCGGCACCGTGACCACGTGCACGTGCTCGGGCGGGAGACCACTGCCCCAGTTGCTGAGCACGGTCGGCAGGTCGAAGGCCCGGGCGAACCACGGGTGCGCGTTGCGGACCCGGGAGAGGTAGCGCCCGTACTTCCAACGCCGTCCCTGCTTCACGCTCTCCTGCCAGCCCGCGGGAGCCTGCCGGGCGAGGTCACGCGCGGAGTACACGATGTGGATCTCGGTCGAGCCGGCGTCGGCGAGGTCCGACTTGAGCCGGGCGACGTATTCCGGGGCGGCGGGGGCCAGGATCTCGTGGCTGATGATCGCGGTGCCGCGGGCGCGGCGTACCCGGCGGACCATCGCGTCCCAGGCGCCCTCGGCGTGACCCGGCGCACCACCCCAGTCCTGGCGCATGAGGTCGAGAGCGGCCCGGAAGTGGAACATCCCGGTGCTCATCAGCGGCGCACGGGTCGGGATGTGCACGTCGTGCGTGGCCAGGCTCCGGGAGTTCCTCGCGAGCCGGTCCTGCAGGTACGTCGTGCCGGTCTTGGGTGCACCCACGTGCACGTAGACCTTCCGACTCATGGCCGGATTCTCTCAGCCACTCGGGTTCCCTTCATCCCGACATGGCGCGGACGACGGCCGACGGGCTGGGACGGCCCAGGTGGCCGGCCAGCCAGGTCGAGGTCTCGACGAGGGCGGTCAGGTCGACGCCGTGCTCGAGGCCGAGGCCGGTGAGGAACCAGACCAGGTCCTCGGTGGCGAGGTTGCCGGTGGCGCTCTTGGCGTAGGGGCAGCCACCCAGGCCGCCGGCACTCGCGTCGTACGTCGTGACGCCCGCTCGCAGCCCGGCCTGGACGTTGGACAGCGCCTGGCCGTAGGTGTCGTGGAAGTGGAGGGCGAGGTCACCGCGCGGCATCCCGGCCTCGGCGAAGGCGTCGACCAAGGACCCGACGTGGCCGGCGGTGGCCACGCCGATGGTGTCGCCGAGGCTGAGCTGCGACGCGCCGAGGTCGAACAGTCGCCTGCCGACCGAGACGACCTGATCGATCAGGACTGCCCCCTCCCAGGGGTCGCCGAAGCACATCGACACGTAGGCCCGTACGTCGACGCCCGCGTCGCGCGCGCGGCGTACGACGGGCTCGAACATCGCGAACTGCTCGTCCATCGACCGGTTGAGGTTCTTCTGGGCGAAGGTCTCGGTCGCACTGCCGAAGATCGCCACGTGTCGACAGCCCAGCTCGAGCGCCCGGTCGAGGCCGCGCTCGTTGGGAACCAGCACCGGGCAGGCGCGGCCGAGGTCTCCGAGCCGGGCCACCAGCTCCTCCGCGTCGGCGAGCTGGGGCACCCAGCGCGGGTGCACGAACGAGGTCGCCTCGACGATGGGAAGCCCGGCGGCGAGCAGCCGACGGACCAGCTCCTCCTTGACCTCGACCGGGACCAGCGCCGACTCGTTCTGGAGGCCGTCGCGAGGGCCGACCTCGTAGATCGTCACCGGACCCCGGATCTCCTGGTCCGCGACCTGCATGGGCAGCTCAGGCATCGGCGGCCTCGTGCTCGACCACGAACAGCGTCGCGCCGAGCGGCACCTGGTCGCCGGTGGACGCGTCGACAGACGTCACGGTGCCGGCGAATGGCGCCTTCAGCGACAGTTCCATCTTCATCGCCTCCATCATGCCCAGCACCTGGTCCTCCGCGACCCGGTCGCCGGCGGCGACGCGCACCTCGAGCACGGTGCCGGGCATCGGGGCGGTGATCGTGCCGTCGCCGACGGTGGCGTGGTCGGCCATCCGGTCGGGCCCGGTGAGCACGAACCGCTGCCCGTGATAGCTCACCTCGACGATGTGGGGCTGCACGTTCACGACTCCGCGGACGCGGTGGCCGTCGAGGTCGAGCTCGAGCGTGTGGTTCTCGGCGTGGACCTGGTGCACGGGCATGCCGTCCACGGTCCCGGCGGCGCGGTCGACCAGGACGTCGCGGTCGAGCTCGACCAGGATGGCCGCGGGCGGGCCCCCGAGCCGGAAGCCGTCTGCCTGGAACGGATGACCGACGTCGTACGCCGCCAGCATGGCGCTCACCCACGCGGCCAGCACGCGCGGGACGTCCGCGTCGGGCGCGGGCACCTCGTGGTGGTCGAGCCAGGCGGTGTCGATGGTCGCGTCCCGGAACTCGTCGCTCGCCGCGAGCGCGCGGAGGAATCCGGCGTTGGTGGTGAGCCCGAGGATCGCGGTGTCGTCGAGGGCGCCGACCAGCGCCAGGCGGGCAGCCTCGCGGTCGTCGCCTGCGGCGACGACCTTGCCGAGCATCGGGTCGTACGCCGTGCTCACGACCTGGTTGCTTCCCAAGGCCTGGTCCACTCGCACGTCGGTCGACCATCTGACCAGCGACGTGGTGCCGGCCTGCGGCAGGAACCCGCCGAACGAGTCCTCGGCATACACACGCGCCTCGATCGCGTGCCCCGCCAGCGTGACGTCGTCCTGGCCGAACGCCAGCGGCTCGCCGGCCGCGACCAGGAGCTGCTGCTCCACCAGGTCCAGCTCGCCACCGGAGATGCGCACGACCGACTCCGTCACGGGGTGCTCGACCTGGAGGCGGGTGTTCATCTCCAGGAAGTAGAAGTCGCCGGTGCCACCGAACTCCACGGCGTCGAGCAGGAACTCCACGGTCCCGGCGTTGGTGTAACCGACCTGGCGGGCGAGGTCGACGGCTGCTCGGGTGATCCGATCGCGAAGATCTGCGCCGATGGTGGGCGCCGGCGCCTCCTCCAGCACCTTCTGGTGTCGCCGCTGGGTCGAGCAGTCGCGCTCGAAGAGGTGGACCACGTTGCCATGGGAGTCTCCGAGCACCTGGACCTCGATGTGCCGACCGGACTCGACGTACTTCTCGACCAGCATCGCGTCGTCGCCGAACGCGCCGGCGGCCTCGCGGCTCGCCGCGGCCAGGGCTTCGGCGTACTCGCCGGCCGAGCGCACGACACGCATGCCCTTGCCTCCCCCGCCCGCGGCGGCCTTGACCAGGACCGGGTAGGAGAACGTCGCCGGGTCGTCGCCCGCGTCGTACGACGGCACGACGGGCACGCCCGCCCTCACGGCGATCTCGCGCGCATGGTCCTTGCGTCCCATCGCCTCCATCACGCCCGAGCTCGGGCCGACCAGCGTGATGCCGGAGTCCTCGACCGCCCGGGCGAACGCTGCCCGCTCCGAGAGGAAGCCGTACCCGGGGTGGATCGCATCGGCACCAGCCTCCTGTGCTGCCGCCACGACGCCGTCGACGTAGAGGTAGGACGGCACCCAGAGCGCCTCGTCGGCCGCCCGCCTGTG
>JAICSC010000080.1 GCA_025937085.1 Nocardioides sp. | reverse complement strand
TCTCGCCCGACGAGTCCGGTGCCGCACCCGACGTCGAGCACGGAGCCCGCCCCGGGGTGTCGGGCGATGACGGTCTCCGCCACCACTCCGGGAGCCTGGTAGGACCACGAGGCCAGGTCGTCGTCGTACCTCTGCGCCCATTGGTCGTACCGGCCGGCGACCTCCACGGCATCGCTCGTGCCTTGGTGCAGCCAGTCGCCGATGGAAGCTGAGTCGGAAACCGGGTCGGGATCCATCGCGCCAGCCTCTCACGCGCCGACGCGTGGCGATGCTCGCCCTGGACGCAACGTCATCGGGCCGTCTCCTTGACCGCCGAACAGTTCCGGTTCGCCTTCGGCAACGCGGTGTCGCAGGAGGAGTCCGACGAGCTGTTCGAGGGCTGGACGATCCCGGCCCCGGGTCGGCCACTGTTCGAGGCGGCGGCCAACTTCAACCCGCACACGCCGGCCAAGGTCGACACCGACAACCAGAACCGTGGTCCCCTCCTGCTCATCGCCAGCGGTAAGGACCACACGGGTCCCGAGTCGGTGACACGCGCCTGACCTGGCTGGGGAAGCAGTCCTGGTGAAGCTCGACCTCGCCGGCAGGTCCGCGATGGTGACCGGATGCGGCGTACTGATCGATGGCGGGATGGTCACCACCGTCTGACCTCTCCGGGGGCCCGACCGCGCGTACTCTGGCCAGCACACCCCAGCGAGAGGGGGCAGCACTGTGGTTGAGAGCATCGTCAGGTTCGAGTCGCAGACGGTGATCCAACGACCCGTGAGCGAGGTCTTCGAGCGCCTTGCGGACCTCCCGGGCTACGAGCGCTGGATGCATCGCAATGGTCTCTTCCGGCGGTGCAGGTTGACGTCGGAGACCCCGGTCCAGCAGGGGACGACGTACGTCGACGCGACGCGGATGGGCACCTTCGAGGGCGAGGTGACCGTGTTCGAGCCGCCGACGCGCATCGCCTTCGCAGAGACCCTGCGCTGGTTCGGGAGCCCCTTGACCCAGGCCCGGCCCGAGTACGTCCTCGAGGGGGACGAGGGCGCCACGGTCGTCCACCACGTTGCGGTAGGAGAGCTCTACGGCTGGATGAGGTTCATCAAGCCTGGCGCAGCATGGCTGGCCAACCTGGAGCGGAGCCGCACGCTCGACTCCCTCAAGCGCTCCCTCGAGTCCGAGTAGGCATTCGAGCCTGTGCCTGCCATGCCCTACGACGCCCCCGACGGCCTCGAGCCACGCGACCGCGCCGGATAGCCTCGCACCTATGGCCGAGCTGTCGCCGGAGGACCAGAAGCTGGTGACGCTCGCGCGGGCGACGATGGCCCGCACCGGTGCCCCCGAAGGGGCGGCGGTGCGAGACCTCGACGGGCGTACCTACGCCGCAGGGTCGGTCGCGCTCGAGCACCTCCGGCTGAGCGCTCTCGACGTGTGCGTGGCGATGGCGGTCTCGTCCGGCTCGCGCGGGCTCGAGGCCGCGGTCCGGCTCGGTGACGCCGAGCCCGATCTTCTCGCGGTCCACGAGTTCGCCGGCCCGGATCTCGTCGTCCACCTCGGAGACGTCCGAGGCCGGATCGCGGACTAGGTTCGGACTAGGTTCGGACTAGGTTGGTCCGGTGATCTCGGGAACCACGACGGCATCGGCGGCCGGCACCTGGACCCTCGGCGACAGGTCGGTCAACCGGCTCGGCTTCGGCGCGATGCGTCTCACCGGTACCGGCGGCATGGGCCGCGGTGACGACCGTGACCCGGAGCAGTCCGCCGCCGTGGTACGCCGTGCTGTCGAGCTCGGCGTGAACCACATCGACACCGCCGGCTTCTACTTCTCGGCGACCGGCCGGGCCAACGCGATCATCCGGGCCGCGCTCGCGCCGTACCCCGACGACCTCACGATCGTGACCAAGGTCGGACCCGGTCGCGACCTGGGCACCGGGGACTGGGGTGACTGGGTCAGGCCGGAGGAGCTGCGCGCGCACGTCGAGCACAACCTCGAGACGCTGGGTCTGGAGACGCTCCAGGTCGTCAACTACCGCAGCAACGGCCGCGACGACGTGGCGGCGGCGGTTGCCGCCCTCGCGTCGTTGCGAGACGAGGGGCTGCTCAGGCACGTAGGCCTGTCCAACGTCGGAGTCGGGTCGCTGGCGGCCGCCCGCGAGGTGACCGAGATCGTCTGCGTGCAGAACCGGCACGCCCCCGGCTACGAGCGTTCCGACGCCGGGGACCTGCTCGCCGTCTGTCGTGAGCACGGCATCGCGTTCGTCCCGTTCTTCACCATCGCCGGCCAGTCCCGCGAGGGTGCGGCCGCGGAGGGCTACGACGTCGTCGAGTCGATCGCGGCGGCGTACGACGCGACCCCTGCGCAGGTGAGGATCGCCTGGACCCTCTCCCTCGGCGAGCACGTCCTCGCCATCCCCGGCACCGGCGACGTCGGCCATCTCGAGCAGAACATCGCGGCGGCGTCCCTGCGTCTCGCCGACGACGACCTCAGCGCGCTGGCGGCCCTCACGTCGGAGTAGGTTTCCTCCGTGCTCACCGGACAGGCAGCCCATGAGGCCGCGGTCGCGCGGCTCCGGGCGTCGTACGACGCGATCCCGCCCGGCCAGACCGTGCGGCTGGCGAAGAGGACCTCCAACCTCTTCCGGCCACGCACCAAGTCGGACGCGCCCGGCCTCGACGTCTCCGGCCTGGACGGCGTGATCTCGATCGACACCGATGCACAGACGGCCGACGTGCAGGGCATGTGCACCTACGAGGACCTCGTCGACGCGACCCTGCCCCGCGGCCTCATCCCGTACGTCGTGCCGCAGCTGCGCACGATCACCCTCGGCGGAGCCGTCAGTGGTCTCGGCATCGAGTCGACCAGCTTCCGGAGCGGTCTTCCGCACGAGTCCGTGACCGAGATGGACATCTTCACCGGCGCCGGCGAGGTCGTCACGACCACGCCCCGCCCCGACGACGAGCACGGCGACCTCTTCGACACCTTTCCCAACTCCTACGGCTCGCTCGGCTATGCCACGCGACTGCGGATCAAGCTGGAGAAGGTGCCGTCGTACGTCTCGCTGCGCCATGTCCGTTTCGACGACGCCGGGCTTCTCTCCAAGACCGTTGCGCAGATCATGGAGACCAAGGAGTACGACGGGGTCCGCGTCGACGGCCTCGACGGCACGGTGTTCCGGCCGGGGGAGTACTACCTGACGCTGGCGACGTGGACCGACTCGCCCGTGCTCCCGACAGGCTCGACGGACGGGCCCTCGGACTACACCGGCCGACAGATCTACTACCGCTCGATCCAGCAGCGTCAGACCGACCTGCTGACGATGTACGACTACCTGTGGCGCTGGGACACCGACTGGTTCTGGTGTTCGCGCGCGTTCGGCGCGCAGCACCCGGTCGCCCGGCGGCTGTGGCCGCGCAGGTACAAGCGCTCCGACGTCTACTACCGCATGGTCCGGCTCGACCAGAGGTTCCACGTCGGCGCCTGGCTCGACCGCCGCCGCGGCAACCCGGAGGGTGAGCGGGTCGTGCAGGACGTCGAGATCCCGGTCGAGAGGCTGGGGGAGTTCCTCGACTGGTTCGACGCCGAGGTCGGGATGCGACCGGTGTGGCTGTGCCCCCTGTACGCCGCGAAGAAGTGGCCCACCTACCCACTGCAGCCCGACGAGGTCTACGTCAACGTCGGCTTCTGGGGAAACGTCGGGGTAGGACCCGACGCCCCCAACGCACCACGCAACCGCGCGATCGAGGCCAAGGTGCACGAGCTCGACGGGCACAAGTCGCTGTACTCCGAAGCGTTCTACGACCGGGAGACCTTCGACCGGCTGTACGACGGCGCCAACCTGGCGCGCGTCAAGGATCGGTACGACCCGGACCACCGACTGACCACTCTCTATGACAAGGCCGTGAGGAGACGATGACCGTGGGCAACGAGTCGAGCCTGAAGATCGCGGATGTGTTCACCCAGCTGCTGACCGGCCCGTTGCCGCTTCGGGTCACGGCGTACGACGGCAGTGCCAGCGGCCCCGAGGACGCGCCGTTCGGCTTCGAGGTGAGGAACCAGCGAGGTCTGGCCTACCTGATGACCGCGCCGGGCGACCTCGGACTGGGCCGCGCCTACGTGTCGGGTGACCTCGTCGTACACGGTGTGCACCCGGGCGACCCCTACCCGGGGCTGAAGGCGCTGCAGAAGGACCTGAAGTTCCGGATGCCGTCGCCGATGGAGGCGCTCCGGCTCGCCACCGGGCTGGGGATCTCCAACCTGAAGCCGCCGCCACCCCCGCCGCAGGAGCACCTGCCTCGCTGGCGCCGGTACGCCGAGGGCCTGCGCCACTCACGCAAGCGCGACTCCGAGGCGATCCACCACCACTACGACGTGTCGAACACGTTCTACGAGCACGTCCTCGGCCCTTCGATGACATACACCTGCGCGGTGTTCCCGACCGAGGACGCGACGCTCGAGCAGGCGCAGGACTACAAGTACGACCTGATCGCGAAGAAGCTGGATCTCCGGCCCGGGATGCGGCTGCTCGACGTCGGCTGCGGCTGGGGCGGCATGGTGCGGCACGCAGCCGAGCACTACGGGGTGAAGGCGCTGGGTGTGACCCTCTCCCGCGAGCAGGCCACCTGGGCCCAGGAGAGGATCAAGAAGCAGGGGCTCGACCACCTCGCCGAGGTGCGGCACGGGGACTACCGCGAGGTCACCGAGACCGGGTTCGACGCGGTCAGCTCGATCGGCCTGACCGAGCACATCGGTGTGAGGAACTACAGGTCCTACTTCACGTTCCTGCGTGACCGGCTTCGTCCCCAGGGGCGGCTGCTCAACCACTGCATCACCCGGCCGCACAACCGCCACCAGGAGACCGGGGCCTTCATCGACCGCTACGTCTTCCCCGACGGCGAGCTCACCGGGTCGGGCCGGATCATCACCGAGGTGCAGAACGTCGGCCTCGAGGTCATGCACGAGGAGAACTTCCGGGTCCACTACGCCAAGACCCTGGCGGGATGGTGCCACAACCTCGAGGTGAACTGGGACGCCTGCGTCGACGAGGTCGGCGAGGGTACCGCCCGTGTCTGGGGCCTGTACATGGCGGGCTCCCGGCTCGCCTTCGAGCGCAACGAGATCCAGCTCCACCACGTGCTGGCGACGAAGACCGACCAGGACGGCGAGGCGGCGTACCCACTTCGCCCGACGTTCGCGGCCGACGCGAGCTATCCGGGCGCCTGAGCGAGCCTCCGAGCACGCAGACAGCGCCAGGCGGCCAGGATCACCAGCGCATAGCCGATCCCGGCGAGCTCGTCCACCAGGTAGTGCTCCCCGCCGTACAGCAGCGCGAAGCACATCGCGAGCGGGTAGCAGGCCAGGAGTACGCGCTGCCACCAGCGTCGGCCGAACCAGAAGAACCCCGCGGCCAGTGTGGCGTATGCCGCGTGCAGTGACGGCATGGCCGCCACCGGGTTGACGAGGTACTGCCCCTGGCTCACCAGACCGCCCACCATGTGCAGGCCGATCAGGTCGAAGCCCTGGGAGGTGTAGCGGCCCACGAAGCCGCCGGGGAAGACCCCGCCGTCGTCGGCGAGCCAGGGCGGCGCCATCGGGTAGAGGAAGTACGTCGCGACCCCGGCGACGGCGAGCACGATCACCATGTTCATCCAGACGCGGAAGCGCTCCCGGTTGTGGATCCAGAGGACGATCGCGACGATCGGCATCACCAGGAAGTGGCTGCAGTAGGTGAGGCTGACCAGCACGCCGTACCACGGGATCGACGTGCTCGAGTGGAAGTGCTCCTGGACCCAGATGGTGGGCATCGTGCCCAGACCCAGGTGATCGCCGAGCCAACGGTCGGCGCGGATCGGGAAGGCGACGTGCAGCGGGATGCCCAGCGAGTTGTGGACATCGACGATGGGATAGAGCTTCTCCTTCACCTGCTGGGCGGAGTACGGCGAGGCGTAGCCGCGGCTGTAGTCGTAGGCCAGCAGCACGGTCTCGAACGGCAGCCAGTCGACCATCATCTGCCACCACGCATGCCAGCCACGGCCGAGCACCACGACGCTCAGCAGCAGCAGGATCGCGCCGTAGATCCCGAGGCGGTCGGTGGGGATGCCCTGGGTCGCGACGAACAGCACCAGCCCCACGAGGTACACCGCGAGGGTGACCCAGCGGACGTGGCTCCAACGCCACCCCGTGACCGCCATGCGTGAGGGGAGGACCGCCTGCTGTGTCGTCTCATCGGCGAGGTCGGTGGCGGTCACCTGGCGATGCTAGCCGGGCCCCCGGTCGGCACTGGTGCGGCACTAGCCTGGGTGGCGATGACAGCCAGGGCCCAGCGGTACAACGCCGTCGTGACGCGACGCGAGCAGGTGTCGGCACATCTCGTGCGGCTGACCCTGTCCGTGCCGGGTCTCGAATCCACCGGGATCCTCGACGAGTGGGTCGGGCTGGTCGTGCCCGGGCAGTTCCAGGTGCGGTACTACACCGTCCGGTCGCTGGACGGCGACGACCTGGTGCTCGACGTGGTGCTCCACGACGTCGGGCTGGTCACGGAGTGGGTGAGCGGCGACTGCGTCGGCGACTCCCCAGAGGTGACCGCGGCCCAGGGCTCCTTCTCGCCTCCGCCGGGCGCGGCGTGGCTGCTGCTGGTCGGCGACCTGACCGCGATGCCGGCGATGGCGCGCATCTGCGCTGCCTCCCGTCTCGCCACGCGAGTCTGGGCGGAGGTCCCCGACGACCTCACCGGCTACCTCCCCGACGGCACGGACGTGACCTGGCTGGAGCCTCCCGCCGAGGGGCGGTCCCGGCTCGCCGAGGTGGTGGAGGGCATCGAATGGCCGGACGGTGACGGGTACTTCTGGATGGCCGGCGAGTCGGCTCAGATGCGGGCGATCCGCAAACACCTCATGCGTGAGCGCCGGCTGCCCAACGCGGCGTACGACGTGATGGGCTACTGGCGCGCGGTCTCCGCGCGGCAGCCGCGGGTGGTCGATCCCGGACCGATCTGGCGGGCCGGCCAGGCGGCCGGGAAGTCGGACGAGCAGATCTGGGCGGAGTACGACGAGGCGCGCGGTGGCTGACCACTTCTCCTTCGCCCAGGTTCCCGACGGCTACCGCAGCGGCTTCGCGTCGTTCGTCGGCCGGCCGAACGCCGGGAAGTCCACGCTGACCAACTCCCTCGTCGGCCAGAAGATCGTCATCACGTCGGACAAGCCGCAGACCACCAGGACCGTGGTGCGCGGCATCGTGCACCGCGAGGACGCCCAGCTGATCCTGGTCGACACGCCCGGGCTGCATCGACCACGCACGCTGCTCGGCGAGCGGCTCAACGACCTGGTCCGTTCGACGTGGGCCGAGGTCGACGTCGTGGCCGTGTGCTTCCCGGCGAACGAGAAGGTCGGGCCGGGCGACCGGTTCATCGTGAACGAGCTGGCCAAGGTGCGGCGTACGCCGAAGATCGCGGTCGCGACCAAGACCGACCTCGCGACGCCCGACCAGATCGGCCGGCACTTGCTCGACATCGCCGAGCTCGGGCGCGAGACCAGCACGGACTGGCAGGAGATCGTGCCCGTGTCGGCGGTCTCCGGTGACCAGGTGGGCCTGCTGGCCGACCTGCTGGTGCGGCTGATGCCGGAAGGGCCTCCGCTGTACCCGGACGGCGACCTGACCGACGCACCCGAGGAGATCCTGGCCGCGGAGCTGATCCGCGAGGCGGCGTTGGACGGAGTCCGCGACGAGCTGCCGCACTCCATCGCCGTCGTCGTCGAGGAGATGGGTCTGCGAGAGGACCGGCCGGACGACAAGCCGCTGCTCGACATCAGCGCGAACCTGTACGTCGAGCGCTCCTCACAGAAGGGGATCGTGATCGGCCACCAAGGTGCGCGGCTCCGCAAGGTCGGCACCGCGGCTCGGCAGCAGATCGAGGCACTGCTCGGCACGCCGGTCTACCTCGACCTGCACGTGAAGGTCGCCAAGGACTGGCAGCGCGACCCGAAGCAGCTGCGCAAGCTGGGCTTCTGATCCCGCCGGACAGCGCCCGGATTTTGCAGAGCGCCGAACGCCTCCGGCGAGCGTATGCTGGTGACAACGTCGCCAGAGGAGGCCGCCATGTCGTGGATTCTCGGCGCCGCATTTCTGCTAGGTGTGTGGGTCGCTGCGCCGACCGTGCGGACCCTCCTGCGACGTGGCTTCGAGCCGGTGCGGCGGAACGACGCGATCGTGTTTCAGGCCCAGCAGTCGTCCCACCCCTGACCGCCGCGGGTCGGTCGTCTCCGCCGTTGACCGGTGACCACGGACCACCTGGTGATCCACAGCCACCGGACTACCGGTCGAGCCGACATGGCGTGGTCAGCCCGGCGCCCAGCAGACGCCGTACGTCTGGCCGGCGTGCCACTGCTTGCGGGTCGGCCAGGCGTAGGACCACCGATAGTTGAGCGGGTCGCTCGCCGCGTCGCGGCCGGCGTCCTGGCAGGGTTGCTGGCCCGCGGAGCGGACCTTGTCCTGGCCGGGGTACCTCCCGGGTCTGAAGGGGACGGTGCGGAGCGCCTTCCAGCGGTGCCCGGCGGCGCAGATGCGTTGCTCGAAGCCGTCGGATCCGGGCTCCGCGGTGCCACAGAGGGCGTAGCGGGCGCGCGCCGCCGGCCGGCCGAGGACTCCGCGGAGCATCCCCTGCAGTACCGCGAGATGCTCCCCGCCGCGCAGCGCGATCGCGACGCACTGGAACCAGTGCGCACCGCGCGCCGCCTGCCTGACCGTCGGCGTGAACCAGACGGTGCGCAGCATGCTGAGTCGCCGGTCCTCGACCGTGCCGCCGACGAACGCCACGAACCGCCGCGGACAGACCGTGGACTCGAGCCGGTGGACCGGCTTGCCGTCGACAGCGAGCGACTTGTCGAAGCGGCCGACGTAGAACGTGATGGCTGTGTGGTTGCGTGTGCACGGCGCCGGCTTCTTGTCGATTGTTGGCGCGAGGACCTCGTCGTACCCGAGGCGGTAGCACGCGTGCGCGGGCGGCGGCGGGGGTGGTGTCGGGGGGATCGTCTCGGTGGGCGTCGGCGTGGGGGAGTGCACCACCGGTGTCTCACCCGCGCGCGGGTCGGAGCTGCCGGAGCCGGAGCACGCGCTGATGAGCAACGCCGAGGCCACGGCGAGCACGACGAGCCTCATGAGTCGGTCCTCGCCCAGCACACCGAACGCCGGTTGCCGGCGGTCCACTCGGTCTCGTGGAACCACGAGTAGCCGTAGTCGTAGTCGACGGGGTAGTCGAGCCAGGCACCGACGGACTTGGAGCAGAAGTCGCGGGTGCGCGCCTGGACGACGCGGTCGCCCGGGTAGGGGTCGCCCGAAGAGCCGAGCACGATCGTGGTGACCGCCCGCCAGTCGTGCTTCTCCGAGCAGGGGATCTTGACCGACCCGCTGACCGTGGCGCCGTTCGCGCACACCATCCACCTGTCCGCCGGTCGCCCCAGCAACAGCCCCTTGGCGCTCGGTGGGAGGTCGACGTAGGAGCGCGTCTGGTCGCCGCCGCCGATGACGTCGCAGCGGTACCAGCGGGCTCCGTCGTCCCAGGCCGCCTGGCTGGGCCGGAACCACGCCCAGCTCAGGATCGAGCGCATGGCCAGGCTCTCGTCCGCTCCGGTGAAGCGGATGAACTTGGAGGAACAGGCGCGGTAGCCGAACGCCGCGAGCTCGTGGTCGTCGTACGGCGAGTGCGCGAACCGGTCGGGAAGCGACCCGACGGCGTAGGTCTGAGCGGTGTGGGGCTGGTCGCAGGAGACGGGTGCGGTGGCGTTGCTGGGCTGCGCGACGTCGTCCGGGGACAGCACCCGACAGGCCCCGGTGTCGGGCGCGGCCACGTCGGTGGCCGGGGCCGGGTCACCGGCCGCGCCGAAGCACCCGGTGAGACTGGTCATGAGCAGAGCAAGGGGTACGACGACACGCCAGGCGTGCGGCATCGCGACGAACCCCCACGAGTTCGGGACCAGAACCCCGCGAGCCTATCGAAGCGGGACCGGCGTCGATCCCCGGCGTACTGCCATCATCTGCTCGTGACGACGACTCTCTACCGGGCGGGCTGGATCGTGGCGTTCCAGGAGGGGTCGCATCGGATCCTCCGCGACGGGTGCGTCGTCGTGGAGGACGACCGGATCGCCTACGTGGGGACGACGTACCCCGGCCCGGTCGACCGCTACGTCGACCAGCCCGACCGCATCATCACCCCCGGCTTCATCAACACCCACTCGCACCTCGACGAGTCGCCGATCGACAAGTCCGTCCAAGAGGACGTCGGCAACCGGCAGTTCTGGCTGACCGGCCTGATCGAGATCCTCCCGACGGAGCTGGCCGGGCTCGACGAGGAGGGCGCCCGGGCGTGCCTCGACTACTCGCTGATCGAGCTGGCCCGCACCGGCACGACGACGGTGCTGCAGATGGGTGGGATCGAGGAGTACGCCGCGGACGCCATCGAGGCGAGCGGGCTGCGGGGCTACGTCGCGCCGATGTACCGCTCGGGCCGGTGGTTCACACCGGACGGCAGGCGGGTCGACTACGCCTGGGACGAGGACGACGGCCGGCCGGGCTTCGAGGCCGCGACGGCGTTCGTCGAACGGATGCGTGGTCGCGCCGACGGTCGGGTGCAGGGCTTCCTGGCGCCGGCCCAGGTGGACACCTGTAGCGAGGCGTTGCTGCGCGACTCGAGGGCGGCGGCGGACGACCTCGACGTCCCGATCTCCCTTCACGCCTCGCAAGGCGTGTGGGAGTTCCACGAGATGACCCGGCGGCACGGCCGGACGCCGATCGAGTGGCTCGCCGACATCGGCTTCCTCGGGCCGCGGACGGTGCTGGGTCACGCGATCTTCATCAGCGGCAACTCGTGGGTCAACTTCGCCGGCGACGACCTCGGCCTGCTGGCGACGTCCGGGACGTCGGTGTCGTACAACGCCTGGTGCTTCATTCGCCGGGGGCTGGTGATGGAGTCCTTCCCGGAGTACGTCGAGGCGGGGGTGAACATGTGCCTCGGCACCGACACCGCACCCCAGTCGATGATCGAGTCGCTGCGGTGGACGGCCATCGCCGGGAAGGTGGCCGCCCGGCGTACCGACGTGTCGACCGCGCGGCAGGTCTTCGACGCGGCGACCGTGAGCGCCGCGCGGCTGCTGGGTCGCGACGACCTCGGGCGGATCGCTCCGGGCGCGAAGGCCGATCTGCTGTTCTGGCGGGCCGACGGGTTCACGATGACGCCGATGCGCGACCCGATCCGCAACCTCGTCTACTACGCGCAGCCCTCGGACCTGGCCGACGTGCTGGTCGACGGGCGGGTCATCGTGGAGGACGGTGTCGTGCTGGGCGCGGACGTTGAGCGGGCGACCCGGCGGGTGCAGGTGGCCGGTGAGCGCATGTGGTCACGGTGGCCGGACGGCGACTGGGCGGGACGGACGCTGGACGAGGTCGCGCCGCCGACCTACCCGGCGTACGAGGGCTGATCGGCGCGGGCTCAACGGACCTTACGGAAGGCGATCGTCTCGGCCACCTTCCGGCAGCCGAGCGCGTCGTTGATGGCGATCATCGGCGCGTTGCCCGGCACGTTCCAGGTGTCTACCTGCTCGACGTCCGGACGCTCGTCGCGCAGCCAGTCGAGCATGGCCAGCTTCAGCCGGAGACCGAGCCGCCGACCGCGGTGGTGCGCGAGGACGGAGGTGTCCTCCTGTGCGGCGATGGCGGGACGGGGCTCGTGGACGCAGAGCATCGTGATCCCGGCCGGCTCGCCGGTCGCGCGATGCCGCGCCACGAGCGTGTACGTCGTCCAGCGGCGGCGGGCGAGGGAGTCCTCGTAGCC
>JAICSC010000127.1 GCA_025937085.1 Nocardioides sp. | reverse complement strand
CCGCCCCGCCCGCACATGCCACCCCGACGACCCCGGCGATCATCCCTGCGACTGCGACCACGCCCACCCCCGCAGCAAGAACGGCCCGACCTGCAGCTGCAACATCGCACCCCTGTGCCGGCGCCATCATCGCCTGAAGACCCACTCACCATGGTCCTACCTGGTGGTCGACCCGGGCACCTACCTGTGGACCAGCCCCCACGGCTACCAGTTCCTCCGCGACCCCGTCGGCACCGTCGACGTCAGCCAGGACCGACCCCGGATCCGTACCGACGGCACCCGCACGCCACCCGACACCTGACCACCCCGCCCACACCCGGCCAAGGACCACGGCCGGGCCGGAGGCACGCCCGCGTGCCGAGCTCCTCGCGGGTGAGCTCGCCGACCCGCGAGACCCGGGCACTACGCTCGAGTTCATGACCGGCAGTCCCGACTCCTCGGTCGAGCCCGTGACAGGCGAGACGCCGGAAACGCCGAGACTGGTCCCGAAGCTGGTGCGCTACTTCACCGGCTCTGTGGTCGCGACCGTGTGCAGCGAGGTCGCCTTCGTGCTGCTCTACGGACTGCTCGGCGTCGGCACGACCTGGTCCTCGGTGCTGTCCTGGCTGGCCGGCGCCGTCCCCAACTTCTGGCTGAACCGCAGCTGGGCGTGGCAGCGCAAGGGGCGTCCGAGCCTGCGACGCGAGGTCGTGCCGTACGCCGCGATCATCGTCACGACCCTTGTCCTGGCGACCCTCCTGACCCACGCGGCGGACACCTGGCTGCAGCACGAGGGCGTCTCCCACTCGACCCGGGTGACCGTGGTGGCGGCCGTCTTCCTGGGCACGTACGTCGTGGTGTTCGGGTTGCGGTTCGTCCTCCTGGAGCGGCTCTTCCGGCGCCTGCTCCTTCATGAGACGTCCGAGGTCGCCGATGAGCGATGACTCCGGGGCGGCCGGAGCGTTCAGCGCGGCCACCGGGCGCACCCTCGAGGACTCGTCGGGAGCGAACCAGCGGCGCTACCGCGCCTTCCAGCTGTCGCTGATCGAGCCGCACTGCGGCGGCTCGGTGCTCGAGATCGGGGCCGGGCTCGGGGAGTTCGCCGCCCAGCTCGCGGGACTCGACCGGCACGTGGTGACCGACGTCGACCCGGCGGCCGTGGCCGCGATGGCGTCACGGTTCGCCGACCGTCCCGAGGTGGAGGCACGCGTCCTGGACCTGGCGCAGGGACCGATCGATCTCGGCACGCCGGTCTCGACCGTGGTCGCGATCAACGTCCTGGAACACATCGACGACGACGTCGGCGCCCTGAAGGCCCTGGCGAGCATGACCGAGCCAGGTGGCCGGATCGTGCTGTGGGTGCCGGCGTACATGCAGCTGTACGGCGACTTCGACCGAGCGGTCGGACACGTGCGCCGCTACACGCCGGCCACGATGTCGGCCGCGATCCGGAACGCCGGCCTGCGCCTCGAGCTGGTGAAGCCGGTGAACCTCCTCGGCGGCATCGCCTGGTGGGCGACCGTACGCCGTGGCGGCGTCGGCACGCCGAACCCGCGACTCGTGCGCGCTTACGACCGGTTCGTCGTACCGGTGACGCGAGCCGTCGAGGGCCGGGTCACGCCGCCGTTCGGTCAGTCGGTGCTGGCCGTCTGCGTGCGATGAGAGGCCACAGCCGCGTCCAGCCCAGGGCCGCGCTCAGCGGGAGCAGCACGACCAGCGGCAGCTGGTAGCGCCAGACGAACTGGGCCGTCACGTCGGGGATGAGGATCAACATCAGAGGCAGCGCCAAGGTGAGCAGGGCGAGCGGTCGGGTCGAGGGCTGCTGGTCCCGTCGGCGTACGACGATCCCGGCGGCGGCGAGGATGACGAGGGCCAACGCCAAAGGTCCCGGCAGGTACACCGCTCTGCCGTACGCCGCCACCGCATCCGCCATCGGCTGATGCGGGGCGGGAACGCCTCCGAGCCGTGACTCGAACGCGAGCCGCATGTAGTGCGAGCTGTTCTCATAGGCGACGATGTCGGCGAACTTCCACTTCACCGAGGTACTCATCTCATAGTGGTCGTCGCGGTCGTACGAGGTGAACGCGAGCCGGAAGTCCCGCCAGACGGCACGCGCGTAGTCACCGGGCTGTGCCTTGATCGCGCGCACGGCGAAGTCGTGCATCGCCTGCTCATCGGTGACGCCCCCCGGCGGGTGCAGACGGGGGACCGTCTCCGGCGAGTGCCAGCCATACCAGGTCGGGTCCTGACGGTTCGAGAGCGGGTCGTCGGGGCACAGCACGCGTTCGTAGTCCGGCACCCGGAGCTCCGCGCAGCGGACGAACGTCGTGGTGCGCATGTACAGCGTCCGGCCGCTGGACTGCGTGATCGCCCAGGCGCCGTTCTCGTGGTGGTACCACGCGGCGTACGCCGTCACCGGCAGCGCGAACGTCACCAGCACCAGAGCGACGTGCGCGAGGCGCGACCGTGCTGTGGTGGCCACGAGCAGCAAGAAGAGCGCCGCGAGCACGACCGTGGGCTCGCCGAGCACTCGTACCAGCGTGGCGAGCCCGAGGAGGGCGCCGCCGAGCACGGTCGTCCACCAGCGGGGGGCCGGCCACCAGGCCAGCGCCGCCACCGCCGCGACCACCAGGAAGCCGAACAGCACGTCGCTGAGGACGGCGTGTTCGAGGAGCAGCTGCATCGCGTCGAACATCACGGGCACGGTCGCTGCGGTCGCGACCCATGGCTTCACGCCCCGACGACGGAGCAGGGCGTATGCCGCGACCGCTGTCAGCAGACCGAGCAGGTGCTGGGCCGACGTCACCAGGACCAGCGACCGCGACATCTCGGACAGGCCGCGCAGGAAGATGCTGTAGCCGACCGGGCGGTCCGGTGAGGGAGCCAGGTGGTCGGCGATGTCGAGGTACGCCGGGCCGTCGCTCATCAGGAACGCCGGCGGGAAGGCGACCGCGATCACCACCCGGACCCCCGCAGCCACAGCGAGCGTGACCAGGAACGGCAGCTCGGTGCGCCACCTGGTCGGCGTGCCGTCAGTCGCCATGCTCACGAGTGTGTCGCAGCGCCGGTGCGGTCTCGCCGACCGGGCGCGGCAGGCCCTCCCGGAGCCAGGTGCCGACCATCGCCCGGGCGTAGCGCCGGCCGTAGACGAGGTTCTTCCCCTTCTTGGTCGACCCTGCCGACCGGAGGTTCATCGTGGCGGGCACCTCGAGCACTCGGAAGCCGTGGGAGACGGCCCCCAGCAGCAGCTCGGAGGACTGGTACTGCCGCTGGTTTAGAGTGACGGCTCCGGTCACCTCCGCGCGCATCGCGCGGAGACCGAACGACGTGTCGGTGAGCCTTTGTCCGGTCAGGATCGTGGCCAGCCAGGCGAAGACGTGGACACCGGTGCGGCGTACCCGGTCCCGGGTCTGCTGGTGGCCGAGGATCCGCGAACCGGTCACGAAGTCGGCCCGGCCCTCCACGACGGGAGCCAGGAGCACCGGCATGTCGGAGACGGCGTACTGGCCGTCGGCGTCCGTGGTGACCACGTACGTCGCGCCGTGGTCGCGCGCGACCCGGTAGCCCAGGCGCAGCGCGGCCCCCTGCCCGCGGTTGGACTGGCAGGCGACGACGTGCGCGCGGGAGCGCTCGAGAGCGATCGCCGTGCCGTCGGTGCTGCCGTCGTCGACCACGACCACGTCGACGTGGAGTCCGGCGATGTCGTCGGGGAACGACTCCAGAACGGCCGGGATCCCGTCGGCCTCGTCATAGGCCGCCACGACGATGACCACCGGTCCGAGCCGGGGGCCGCCGTAGCGTTCGCGGAACTCCGCCAGCGCCACGTCGTCGACCTGGTCGCGCTGGGGGAGAAGCGTGCCGCTGCCGCGACGGCCGCGGAGCAGCGCGGTCACTCCGAGTGCTCCGGCGACCGGCCACCAGGCGACCTCCATCAGGCCGTACGCCGACCCGAGCGCCACCGGGACGACGCAGGCCAGCCGCAGGTCCACCGGGCCGCGACGGCCGGCGCCGAGCGCGGCGAGCAGGCCGAGCAGTGCCGCCACACCGCCGACCGGACGCGCCAGGTGCACATGGGCCACTCCGGGGGCCGCGTGCACCATGCCGGCGTTGACGGCGAGCGCCCCGCCGACGACCGTCAGCAGCGCTCCCGCGCCGAGCAGGGTCGCGGGCGCGCTCCGCCCGATCCACGACAGGACGACCAGACCCATCGACGTCATCAGGAGCGCGAGCACCGGGCGGGGGTGCTGGCCGACGAACATCCGCTCGTCCATCAGGGCGGGCACGGCGGCCAGCGCCGCGAGCCAGCGCCAACAACCCCACCGCACGCACACGACGTACGCCGCGGCACCGGCGACGAGGGTCACCAGCATCGAGAGATCAAGGCCGTCGTCCGAGGCGATCCGGAGCGCGAGTCCCAGCGCCAGCAGCACGACGAGCAGCCAGTGCCGGGCGACGTCTCGCCCGAGATGTTCCTCGGCCACGGGCCGTCAGCCGGCAGCGGTGGGTGCGAAGTCGGCCCAGGCACTGCGCAGCCCGTCGGCGAGGGAAACCTGGGCGACGAAACCTCGCCGCCGCGCCTCGCCGGGGTCGACGACGACCGCCCGCATCTCGCCGGCCCGGGCCGGTTCGTGGGTGACCGGGAGCGGCGCACCGGTGGCCCGACGTGCGGCATCGACCATCTCCAACACCGTGTGCGACCGGCCGCTGCCGATGATCACCGGTCCGCTCGGCCAGTCCCGAACCGCCAGGGCGAAGGCCCGGGCGGCGTCGGCGACGTGCACCAGGTCGCGCTGCTGGAGCCCGTCGCCGTACACACGCACGAAGGCGTCCTCCGCCGCCGCTCGCATCAGCCGCGGCACGAAGCTGTCCTTGTGGTGCATGCCGGGGCCGTAGACGTTGGTCAGCCGTAGGGACACGGTCCGCATGCCGTAGGCGCCGTGGTAGCCCGACATCAGCATCTCCGCGGCGGCCTTCGTGGCGCCGTACGGCGTAAGTGGCGCGAGCGGAAGGCGCTCTGTCAGCAGGCCCTCGACGGTGCCGACCACGGCGTTGGTGGAGGCCAGTACGAAACTCTCCACGCCAGTTTCGCGGCACAGCTCGAGCAGGGCGGCCGTGACGTCGACGTTCACCCGGTGCACCTGTGCCGGCCGCTCCATCGAACCCAGGACGGAGGTCTCCGCTGCGAGGTGACAGACGGCGTCCACACCGGCCTCGACGGCCGCCTCGCGGACTGCCGGGTCCTCCAGCTCGCCGGTGAGGCAGGGGACGTCAGGGTCGCCGAGATCGACCCGGTCCGCCACCGATACCCGGTGGCCGTCGGCGCGGAGGGCGGCCACGACGTGTCGGCCGATGAAGCCGGACCCGCCGGTGACCAGGATCCGCATCGACCGCGCGGCCGGTCCGGCCGGCGTCCCCAGGGTCACGACCTGGTGCGGTGGGACTGCCGCCAGTTCACCGTCGGCCGGAGGAGGTCGCGGTCCACGCGGTCCTGGTGGGCCTCGATGACGTCGAACAGGTGGTGGAACAGCGTGTCCGACAGCAGGTGAGGTTTCAGGCCGAGCGACTCCAGGGCGGTGTGGGTGAAGTTGTAGTAGTGGTTCTCGGCCTCGACTCGCGGGTTGTCGACGTACTCTATGTCGACCTGGCCCGGGAAGCTGTTCTGGACGACCTTGGCCATCTCCTGCAGCGAGAACTGCTCCGTGGCCTGGTTGAACACGCGGAACTCGCCCCGGTCGGCCGGGGTCTCGCAGGCCAGTCTGATGCACTCGACGGTGTCGCGGATGTCGAGCACCGCGCGGGTCTGGGTGCCGCCGCCGTAGATCGAGAGCGGCATGCCGAGGACGGCCTCGATCGCGAAGCGGTTGATCACCGTCCCGAAGACGGCGTCGTAGTCGAGGCGGGTCGCCAGCCGCGGGTCGAGAGCGGTCTGCTCGGTCTCCTGGCCGTAGACGACTCCCTGGTTCAGGTCGGTGACACGGAGGTCCCAGATCCGGCAGCCGAACTCTAGGTTGTGGCTGTCGTGCACCTTCGACAGGTGGTAGAAGCTGCCGGGCCGCTTCGGGTACAGCACCCGATCGGTGCGTCCTTTGTGCTCGACCTCCAGCCAGCCCTCTTCGATGTCGATGTTCGGCTGGCCGTACTCGCCCATGGTGCCGAGCTTGACGATGTGGATGTCGCGGTCCATCTCACCGATGGCGTACATGACGTTGAGCGTGCCGACGACGTTGTTGGTCTGCGTATAGACCGCATGCCGCCGGTCGATCATGGAGTACGGCGCCGCCCGCTGCTCGGCGAAGTGCACCACCGCGTCAGGGGCGAATTCCCGGAAGGTGTCGTAGACGAACTCGGCGTCGCAGAGGTCCCCGGTGTACGCCGGGATGTGGGTGCCGGTGAGCTCCGCCCACGTCCTGACCCGGGTGTGCAGCGACTCGATCGGGACCAGGCTCCCCGAGCCGAGCTCGTGGTCGAACTGACGACGAACCCCGTTGTCGAGAACCCCGACGTCGTGCCCCTGCGCGGACAGGTACATCGCGGTGGGCCAGCCGAGGTAGCCGTCCCCACCCAGGACCAGGATTCGCATCGCTTTCCTCTCTCAGCGACGCCCACCACGGGCGCGCTATCCGGGCGTACGGCCGGCGGTCGGGACGTTGGTCATCGGCGAGCATATCGGCGCGACGTGTTCGCCTCGACCCACCCATCCGGGTGGTCACCCATACGGCTTGTACCCACTTCAGTCACGTTCCAGGCATCGGTAGGAGGGAGACGTGAACAGATGGTGGTAGCCGGCGGCTGCCAAGGCGTCGTACCGATGCATGTCCTCGATCGGGGTGCAGGCGACCGCGACCCTGACGACGCGCAGGTCGTGCGCCAGGCCGGCCAGGTCGCCGGGGCCCTCGGAGTTGACGTACCTCACCAGCGCGAGCCGCTCCCGATAGTGGAACCCGGGCTCGCGCTCGAGGTAGTGCAGGTAGTAGTCGCGCGGTGCCACCGTCTTCACCGATGTGGTCGTGATGGCGAGGGTGATCGACACCGAGTCCGGCGCCAGCACCACGTCACCCGGGCGGGTCGCGTGCAGGATCCGAGCCACCACCGACCGGCTCGAGTAGGACCGCTGCCAGTGGATCGGTGTGTGCAGGTAGGTGCTGGTGTCGCTGGACCAGATCGGATGGCCGATCACCGCCAGCAGCGCGAACGCGAGCACTCCCACGAGCGGAACCGCACCCCGGCTGAGGCGTTGCTCGGCGGTGACCGTCCGGAGCCAGCACCCCGCCCGCACGACCGCTACGCCGACCAGGGCGGCGATCGTCGACGCCCACGAGACCCGCCACAGGGTCGGCCCCAGGCCGGTGAGGTCGAACGCGGCGTGGGTGGCACCCGGTACGAGCACAAGACCGGTGCCCAGGACGAGAACTCCGGTCGTGACCCGGGCGGCGGAGTGTGGCACGAGCAAGGCACCGAGCAGGGTCGCGAGCACCACGACCAGGGCCAGCAGCCCGCTCAGGAAGACCAGGTGGCCGATCCACGACGCGTCGAACCGATAGAGGCGGCGGCCTTCGAAGTCGTCGGCGGAGCGGCCTCCGAGGGCGATGGTCACCACGGCTGCGGCGAGCGGATACCCGGCCAGGGCGGCGAAGCCGGCCAGCGCTCGGCCGCGGGCACGCGGCACCAGTGGCGCCATCGCCGCCAGCGCGATGACCGGGGTCAGGAAGATGGCGGTGGTGGTCAGTCCGACGGACGCTACGCCGCAGAGTGCCAGCGGGACCAGGCGCCACCGCGCCGGCCGTTCGACATACCGCAGGCCGTGGACAAGCAGCAGCGGCACGACCAGGCAGAGCAGGATGACCTTGCCCTGCCACAGGCGAGTCAGGAACAGGTTGCCGGGTGTTCCGTACGACGACGTCCCGTCCATGAGGAGGAAGACGAGGGCGACCGAGATGGTCCACGCCACGTGGCGGACGCGCCAGGCCCGCAGCAACCGCCACAGCGCCAACACAGAGAGCGCCGTGGTGACCGGTGGAACGACGATGTACTCCACCGATGCGGCGCGGGCGCCGACGATCCGAGCGACCACGCCGACCAGGCCGTCGTACGACGCCATCGGTGGCCAGTTCGACATCGGGTAGACCAGATCGGCGAAAAGGGTGTCGCGGACCGGGAACTGGCCGTGGGCGGCCACCCACTGCGAGACGTTCAGATAGAACAGGTCGTCCGGGTTCGGCCTTAGCGTCCACATCGAGAGGGCGGCCAGACCCGCGGCCCAGACGAGGACCACCACCGCGGTCCAGGAACCCGCCCCGCGGTTCTGCTCGACATCCCGGGGCCGCACGGCGCCTGGTTCCTCCCCACCGCGGTCCAGGTGCGCGACAGCCCAGACGATGCCGCTCACGCCGGCCACCAGCCAGGGCACCCAGACCAGGGCCCAGGGCGCGCTCACCGCCATCCCGACCGCAGCGACGGACGCGCCCGCGACCGTCGTGACCAGCAGGGCGCGACTCCGACGGACCGGTGACGGCTCCCCGGCAGGCGCTTCACGCGTCGCATCTCGACGGTTCCACTGCCGGCGTGCACCGATCCCGGCCGCGCAGCCGAGCGCGAGCCCCTCGAGGACGATGGCCCAGGTCGTGTCGAGCCGGGTCACCAGGCACAGGTGGTAGACCAGCGTCCACGTCGCGAGGAACACGACGACAGCGTCGAGGAGGCGGTCGGACCACGTGCTGATGCTCGCCGCGGTGCTCCGGGCTCGCGGCGGGACCATGACCCCGACAGTAGCGAGGGCACCGGATCCCTCGAGGCGACCGATAGGTGGCAGCATCGAGACATGCGCACCGCAGTGCTCGGTACCGGGATCATGGGGGCCGCCATGGCCCGATCGCTCGCCCGGGAGGGCCACGACGTCACGGTGTGGAACCGGACGCCGGGCCGGGCGAGGGCGATCGAGGGTGACCGGATCACAGCCTGTGGCGCGGTCGCCGATGCGCTGCTCGGCGCCGACGTGGTGTTCACCATGGTGTACGACGCGGCGAGCGTGCTCGAGCTGACCGGCGAGGTCGTCGGCGCGCT
>JAICSC010000087.1 GCA_025937085.1 Nocardioides sp. | reverse complement strand
CCTGGCCGTCACCGCCGCCGCCGACCTGATGGCCGCGGAGCTCGCCTGGGACCAGGCCCGTCGCGACGACGAGGTCGACCACTACCTGCGCCGCGTCGAGGCCGAGCGGCAGTCGCAGCAGAAGCTGACCGACCAGGAGGCCGACGAGGCCCGGGTCAGCGTCCCGGACATCGTGTAGCCGAGACAGCGTGGGCGGGCGCTCCACCATGGGATGCAGAGAAACTGGCAGTTCCCATGGCGTGCACACCATGGGAAGTGTCGGTTGGTCGACATCCCATGGTGAAGCTGCGAAACCCCGTCCAGCGTTGTTACCGGGGGGTAGCAAGCGGGTCCGGCGCGACATACGCTCGGGACATGAGCGACCGGCACCCCTCATCCGGACCTCTCGTCGAGGGCCCGCACGATCCCGAGCACGACCCGACCGCGTCGTACGCCCTCGACCGCGGGTACGTCGCGGACCTCACCCGCCGCTCGGCCGCGACGTCGGGGCGCAGCGTGGAGGTGCGCTCGCCGATCGGTGACCAGCCGCTCGCCCACATCCCGCAGTCCTCGGAGGACGATGTCGAGGAGGCGTTCCGCAGGGCTCGGCGGGCCCAGTCCGACTGGGCGCGTACGTCGATCGACAGTCGCGCCGACGCGCTGCTGCGGCTGCACGACCTGATCCTCGACCGCCAGGACGAGATCATCGACCTGGTCTGCCTGGAGTCCGGCAAGGCCCGCAAGCACGCCTTCGACGAGCCCATGCACATCGCCCTGACGGCCCGGTACTACGCGCGGACCGCGCACGAGCATCTCGACACCCGACGCGTGCGCGGCGTCATCCCGGTGCTGACCCGCATCGACGTGAACCGGGTGCCGAAGGGCGTGGTGGGGGTGATCTCGCCGTGGAACTACCCGTTCACGATGGCGCTGTGCGACGGTCTTCCCGCCCTCCTCGCCGGCAACGCCGTGGTCGCGAAGCCCGACGCACAGAGCATGCTGTCGGCGCTGCTCGCTGCCCGGCTGCTCGACGAGGCGGGCTTCCCACCGGACCTGTGGCAGGTGGTCGCCGGGCCCGGGGCCGAGATCGGACCCGCTCTCGTGCAGCGTGCCGACCACATCTGCTTCACCGGCTCGACCGCGACCGGCCGCCTGGTCGCGACGGGCTGCGCCGAGCGGCTGATCGGCTGCTCGCTGGAGCTCGGCGGGAAGAACCCCATCCTGGTGCTCCGCGACGCCGACCTCGAGAAGGCCGCCGAGGGCGCGGTCCGCGCGGCGTTCTCGAACGCCGGCCAGCTGTGCGTCTCGATGGAGCGGCTGTTCGTCGCCGACCAGATCTACGACCGGTTCCTGGAGCGCTTCGTCGCGCGCACGGAGGCGATGACCCTCGGCGCGACGCTCGACTGGGGCAACGACATGGGCTCGCTGGTCAGCCGGCGCCAGCTCGAGACCGTCACCGCCCACGTCGACGACGCCGTCGCGAAGGGCGCACGGGTTCTGACCGGCGGTCGCGGGCGACCGGACCTCGGACCCTTCTTCTACGAGCCGACGATCCTCGAGGGCGTCACGCCCGCGATGACCTGCTTCGGCAACGAGACGTTCGGCCCCGTGGTATCGGCGTACCGCTTCCAGGACGAGGCCGAGGCCATCGCCCGCGCGAACGACGGGGAGTACGGGCTCAACGCCTCGATCTACAGCCGGAACGGCGCGCGGTCGCGGCACGTCGCCCGGCAGATCCGCTGCGGCACCGTGAACGTCAACGAGGCGTTCGCCGCGTCGTTCGGCAGCATCGAGGCCCCGATGGGCGGCATGCGGTCCTCCGGGCTCGGGCGACGGCAGGGGAGTGAGGGCGTGCTGCGGTTCACCGAGACGCAGTCGGTCGCGACCCAGCGGGTGATGCGGTTCGCCCCGTCGTACGGCATGTCGGACGAGATGTACGCCAAGGTGATGACCGCGAGCCTGCGGGTGATGAAGAAGATGGGCCGCGCGTGACCACCGCACGCAATCACTCGCAGAGCTCGCGCTTCCGCGGGGACCCCGGATGAGCGCTCACCGCAAGCCCGACTACGACGTCCTGGTCGTCGGGTCCGGGTTCGGCGGTTCGGTCGCCGCCCTCCGCCTGACCGAGAAGGGCTACCGGGTCGGGGTGCTCGAGGCCGGGGCGAGGTTCGAGGACGACGACTTCGCGGCCACGTCGTTCGACACCCGGCGCTACCTGTTCCGGCCAGAGATCGGCTGCTACGGCATCCAGCGCATCGACGCGCTGAAGGACTGCCTGATCCTCTCCGGGGCCGGCGTGGGCGGTGGCTCGCTGGTCTACGCGAACACGCTCTACGAGCCGCTCGCGCAGTTCTACGACGACCCGTCGTGGAAGGACATCACCGACTGGCGGGCCGAGCTCGCGCCGTACTTCGACCAGGCGAAGCGGATGCTCGGCGTGACCGAGAACCCGCGGATGACGCCCTCGGACGAGGTCATGAAGCAGGTGGCCGAAGACCTCGGGGTCGGCGAGACCTTCCACCCCACGCCGGTCGGCGTCTTCTTCGGCGGCGCCGGCCAGCAGCCCGCGGACACCGTGCCCGACCCGTACTTCGGAGGTGCCGGACCCGACCGCAATCCCTGCCGGCACTGCGGTGAGTGCATGACGGGATGCCGGCACAACGCCAAGAACACCCTGGTCAAGAACTACCTCCACCTCGCCGAGCAGAACGGCGCGCGAGTGCTGCCCCTGACCACCGTCACCCGAATCGTCCCGCGGCCCGACTCCGCCGGCGGTGGGTACGACGTCCACGTCCGCTTCACCAAGGCCAAGCTGAACCGGGCGGGCTCCACCAGGGTGCTCACCGCCGACCAGGTCGTCCTGGCGGCCTCGGCGCTCGGCACCCAGCGGCTGTTGCACAAGATGTTGGACGAGGGCGATCTGCCCCGTCTCTCCGACCGTCTCGGCCACCTCTCGCGCACCAACTCCGAGTCGATCCTCGGCGCGATCGCCCCGGACGTGGAGGTCGACTACAGCCAGGGCATCGCGATCACGTCGTCGTTCCATCCCGACGAGCACACCCACATCGAGCCGGTGCGCTACGGCAAGGGGAGCAACGCGATGTCACTGCTCCAGACCGTGCTCACCGACGGCGACCTGGGTCCACGCTGGCGGACCTGGCTGAAGGAGCTGTGGCGGCAGAAGTCGCACGCCCTCGACCTCTACGACATGCGGCACTGGTCGGAGCGCGCCGTCATCGCGCTGGTCATGCAGAGTCGCGACAACTCGATCACGGTGTTCACCAGGCCGGGTCGCCTGGGACGCCGGGTCCTGACCTCGCGACAGGGGCACGGCGACCCGAACCCGACCTGGATCCCGGTCGCGAACAAGGTCGCGCGCCGGATGGCCGAGATCATGGGCGGTACGCCGGGCGGCTCCATCGGGGAGCCGTTCAACATGCCGTTGACCGCCCACTTCATCGGTGGGTGCACGATCGGCGACTCGGCCGATACCGGTGTGGTCGACGCCTACCAGCGCGTCTACGGCCACCCGGGGCTCCACGTCGCCGACGGCTCGGCCATCTCCGCCAACCTCGGCGTGAACCCCTCCCTGACGATCACCGCGCAGGCCGAACGGGCCATGGCTCTCTGGCCCAACCGCGGCGAGACCGACCCGCGGCCCGTGCTCGGCACGCCGTACCAGCGCATTCCCCCGGTAGCGCCGGCGCACCCGGCAGTTCCCGAGTCCGCGCCGGCTGCGTTGCGCCTTCCGATCGTCGCGGTCTCCTGAGCCGGGATCCGGGCTGAACGCTCTGCTCTCGGCGGCCCGTAACCCGCCGCGCGAGCCGTCGTTGAGCCGTCGGGTCCTGCCGTCGAACTCCCTCCCTTGGCGGGGCCCGCCTGTCCGGGGACGTCGCATGCGGGCCTCGGACAACCAGGGCCCGGCCTCGCTCCCTGACCGGCCGGGCCCTGGCGCGTCCGCTCCCGGCCACCGCGATCTTGCCGGCCGTCGCGGATAGGCTTCGGTCATGCCGGAGCACGACACCCATGACGTGGTTCTCGTCGTCGACTTCGGTGCGCAGTACGCCCAGCTGATCGCCCGGCGGGTACGCGAGGCACGCGTCTACTCCGAGATCGTTCCGCACACGATGCCGGTGGCGCAGATGCTCGAGCGCAGGCCGGCGGCCATCATCCTGTCCGGCGGCCCGTCCTCGGTGTACGCCGAAGGCGCCCCCGGCATCGACGACTCGGTCTTCACCGCGGGGGTGCCCGTCTTCGGCATGTGCTACGGGTTCCAGCTGATGGCCCAGGGGCTCGGCGGCGCGGTGTCCCCGACCGGTGCCCGTGAGTACGGCCGTACGCCGGTCAAGGTCGACCGCCCCGGCACCCTGCTCGCCGACCTCCCCGCCGACCACACGGTCTGGATGTCCCACGGCGACGCGGTGATCGCAGCTCCGTCGGGCTTCGACGTCCTCGCCTCGACACGGGTGACGCCCGTGGCGGCCTTCGAGGACACCGAGCGGCGGCTGGCAGGGGTCCAGTGGCACCCGGAGGTACTTCACACCGAGCACGGCCAGCAGGTGCTCGAGCACTTCCTCCACCAGATCGCCGGCTGTCGACCTACCTGGACGATGGTCAACATCGTGGACGAGCAGGTCGACCGGATCCGCGAGCAGATCGGCGACGGCCGTGCGATCTGTGCCCTTTCCGGTGGGGTCGACTCCGCTGTCGCAGCAGCCATCGTGCAGCGCGCGATCGGCGACCGCCTCACGTGCGTGTACGTCGACCACGGGATGATGCGCTCGGGCGAGACCGAGCAGGTACGCCGCGACTTCGAGGCCGTGTTCGACACCCTCGACGTGGTCGACGCCGGCGACCAGTTCCTGGGCGCCCTCGAGGGGATCCACGACCCCGAGGAGAAGCGCAAGATCATCGGCCGGGAGTTCATCCGGACCTTCGAGGCCGCCGAGGCCCGTGTCTTCAAGGACGTGCGGAGCACCGGCGCCGGCGAGACGGCGTACCTGGTCCAGGGCACGCTCTACCCCGACGTCGTGGAGTCCGGTGGGGGAGCGGGCACCTCCAACATCAAGTCCCACCACAACGTCGGCGGCCTGCCGGAGGACCTGCGGTTCGAGCTGGTCGAGCCCCTGCGCACGCTGTTCAAGGACGAGGTGCGCCAGGTCGGCCAGCAGCTCGGCCTCCCCCCGACCATGGTCTGGCGCCAGCCTTTCCCCGGGCCCGGCCTGGGTATCCGGATCATCGGCGAGGTCACCCGCGAGCGCCTCGACATCCTGCGCCAGGCCGACCTGATCGCCCGCGAGGAGCTCACCGCCGCCGGCCTCGACCGCGACATCTGGCAGTTCCCGGTGGTGCTGCTGGCCGACGTGCGTTCCGTCGGTGTCCAGGGCGACGGCCGCACCTACGGCCACCCGGTCGTCCTCCGGCCGGTCACCTCCGAGGACGCGATGACCGCCGACTGGGCCCGTCTGCCGTTCGACCTCCTCGAGAAGATCTCCACCCGCATCACCAACGAGGTCGCCGACGTCAACCGGGTCACCCTCGACATCACGTCCAAGCCACCCGGCACCATCGAGTGGGAGTGACCTCGCGCGCACTCGAGGCCCCTCGGAGCCAGGAGTAGCACGAAACCACCGGTGCCGGTCCGGTACGGCGACTCGGCTCCGGTGGTCTCGAACCATCGCGGCTGTAGGTGGTCGCGGTCGGCGGGCCTGGCACCGGTGGTTGAGGAGGCCGCCCGCGGCCGTCTCGAAACCATCGGCTGCCGCCGCCGTACCTCTCCGACCTCGACCACATCGACCCCTACCTACCCATCGACCGAGGCGGCCCACCCCGCCGAACCAGCCCGTCGAAGCTGGCCTGCCTGTGCCGGCGACACCACAACGCCAAAACCAGCCGCCGATGGCGCTATCAACGCAACCGAGACGGCACCTACACCTGGCACGGCCCCCACGGCCTGGCCTACCTCGTCACACCCCACGGCACCACGCCACTCCCGCACGCCTGACGAAGGCCAGAGGGCACCTCCTCCCCTGTGTGCCAGCCAGAGTGAACTCAGCTGAGGTGGGCCTCGCGGCCGAGAGCGCGACCACACGCGATCGCGCGTCCGGCCTCGCCCCGCAGGAGCGGACCCTCGACGTCGGCGACGACGAATCCTCCCGGCTTCACGACCAGGACGTAGCCGCGGTGCCGGAAGGCAGGCGAGCCACTCGCGGCGACCCGGACCGGGACAGAAGTCGGTGTCGATCGTCCATCCGCCGAGGGTCCTTGGGCACTCCTCCCGGCCCGTCCTGCCGCGGAGGCTGGAGCCATGAACACCAGCACGCACATCGTCGTCGGGTACGACGGATCACCGGACTCGGACAAGGCGCTGGCCTGGGCCGCCAGGACTGCGTCGCTCACCGGCGACGAGGTCCTCGCCACCATCGTCGTGGACCCGATGGAGACCCCTCGTGGCACCGCCTGGCCGGAGTCGTGGTGGAAGGACATCGAGGATCGTGCTCGCGGCGTCCTGGCCGAAGGGCCGGACGTGCAGTCACGGGTCGAGCGGCACGTGGCACAGCCCGTGGCGTTGCTCGCCGACCGCGCGGATGACGCGTCGGCCGTCGTCCTCGGCAGCCGGGGTCACGGTGTGGCCGGGGAGATCTTCCTGGGTTCCGTCAGCCAGGGCGTCGCCCGGCGCGCACGCGTCCCCGTGGTGGTGGTCCGCGCTCAGCAGAATCCTGCGAGCAACCGGATCGTGGTCGGCGTCGACGGGTCCGAGGCATCGATCCGGGCCCTCGAGCTCGCGTGCGCCCGAGCCGGCCTGACGGCAGAGAAGGTGGTGGCGCTGCACGCATGGTTCCCCACGGCGGTCGCGCTCGACCGCTATGGGTACGTGCCGCCCGTGAGCGGAGGGACCGCCGAAGAGGCGAAGGCGAGCCTGGAGGAGATCGTGGGCAAGGCCCGAGCCGAGCATCCGGAAGTCGAGATCGTGACCTTGCTGCGCGGCGAGACCGCATCGCGGGCCCTGGTGGACGCATCCGAGGACGCGAGCCTGGTCGTGGTGGGTTCACGAGGACGTGGTGCCGTGGCCCAGGCCCTGCTCGGGTCGACCAGCCACGACGTGATACACCACGCCCACTGCCCGGTGGCCGTCGTCCGCTGAGCCGAGCACACTTGATCCGTGGAGGTTCTCGATGAGTGACGTGTCGCAGTCGGTGACGGCCGGGGAGCCGTTCGAGCTCTCCCAGGAGGAGTGTCGCGTGCTGTTGAGCGCCGGGTTGGTCGGGCGGGTCGCGGTGTGCACACCCCTTGGTCCCCACATCGTCCCGGTCAACTACTCCGTCGTGGACGACAGCGTGGTCGTGCGGACGACGCCGTACAGCATCCTCGGAAGTCATGCCCGGGGATCCGTCCTCGCGCTCGAGGTGGACCAGTTCGACTATGAGCGGCGCCACGGATGGAGCGTGGTCGCCCGGGGGCGCGCCGACCTCGTGACCGGTGCGGACGAGCTCGAGGAGGTCAAGGCACGCTGGCAACCGCACGCGTGGGCAGCGGGAAGCCGGAACCTGTTCCTTCGCATCCGGTGGAGCGAGCTGACCGGGCGCCGGCTGGGAGCGGGATGGAGCCCCGTCGACGAGCTGCCCGTGCATCACGTGGGCTGAGCCTGAATCCACGCTGAGCCTGAATCCGTGGATGGTTCACGGCCGGTGACGCACAATCGTCGCGTGAGCCAGGGTGTGCCTCCGGACCCAGAGACGGGCGGCGGTCCGAGCGGCGAGGCGCGGGCACTGCTCGACGCGGTCATGGCCATCTCGTCCGACCTCGATCTCCACAACATGCTCGGCCGGATCGTCGAGTCCGCGGCGACCCTCACCCACGCCCGGTACGCCGCGCTGGGCGTGCTCGGCCCGGACAACTACCTGGCCGAGTTCCTCACCACGGGGGTGACCGAGGACGAACGCGCTCGCATCGGGGATCCCCCGCACGGCCGTGGCATCCTCGGGTTGCTGATCACCGATCCGCAACCGATCCGGCTACGCGACCTCAGCGAGCATCCGGCGTCGTACGGCTTCCCACCGAACCACCCGCCGATGGGGTCCTTCCTCGGCGTTCCGGTCCGGATCCGCGGCACGGTCTTCGGCAATCTCTACCTCACCGAGAAGATCGGCGGTGACGAGTTCACCGAGACCGACGAGGAGCTGGTCGTAGGCCTGGCCGGAGTGGCCGGACTGGCGATCGAGAACGCACGCGCCTACGGGCTGAGCGAGCGACGGCGTGCGTGGCTCGAAGGGGCAGCCAGCCTTCCCGAGTCGCTACAACCCCCCGTCGACTGGGAGGACCGTCTGCGGTTGATCGCTGCGACGGCCCGGCGGGTCTCCCGATCGCGTGCGACCGCCATCGCCGACGCGACCGACGGCACCGTCGAGATGCTCGTCTGTGAGCCGGACGACGAGGGGCGGATGACGTCCTGCATCGCCACGGTGCTGGCGGGAGTCCGGGGTCACGAGGTCACCGAGGCGGTCGACGTGGTGGCGGGCGAGCACGTCGGGACGGTGGTGCCTCTACGGACGCATCTGAGCCGCGCCGGAATGTTGATCACCGTCTACGACGGCGCCGACGTGAGGCGTCGCGACGTGGACGACCGTGAGCTCCTGCGCAGCTTCGCCGACTATGCGGCGCTGACGCTCGATCGGGGCCAGGCGATGACCGAGCGCGAGGACCTGGCCGTGATCTCCGACCGCGAGCGCATCGCCCGAGACCTCCACGACGTGGTCATCCAGCGCCTGTTCGCGACCGGCATGCAGCTGCAGGCGGCCGCCATGCGAGTGCCGGACACGGGGCTGCGGGAGCGGCTGGAGCGTTCGGTCGCCGACCTCGATGCCACGATCCGTGACGTCCGAGCCACCATCTTCGAGCTCCAGAGCCCTGCGTCCGACTCGCTGCGCAGCGAGCTGCGCGCCCTCGTGCGGGAGTACCACTCCACGCTGTCGTTCGTGCCCGAGCTCCATCTGGCCGGCCCACTCGACACCGCCGTCGACTCCAGCCTTCGCGAGCCGCTGCTCAAGGTGCTGCGGGAGGCCCTTTCCAACCTCGCCCGGCACTCACACGCCTCGAGTGCCGAGATCCAGGTGGCGGTGGCGGAGGGTCCGCGGCTGGTCCTCACCGTCGAGGACGACGGGGTCGGGCTGGCCGAGGCCGGACCGCGCAGCGGGCTGGAGAACGCCGACACCCGCGCGACCAGGCTCGGCGGCTTCCTACGGGTCGAGAACCGCTCATCCGGCGGCACCCGGCTGACCTGGTCGGTGCCACTGGTTCGCTGACCTCAAAACCTGGGCTCGAAACCCTGGGCTCAGTGGCGGGGCTTGTCCGACAGCAGCCGCGACGCAAGCACCGCTGCCTGGGTACGCCGTTCCAGGCCGAGCTTGCCGAGCAGGGTGGACACGTAGTTCTTGACCGTCTTCTCGGCCAGATACATCCGCTCGCCGATCTGGCGGTTGGTCAGCCCTTCGGCGATCAGCTCGAGGAGCCGGAGCTCCTGCTCGGTCAGGTTGGCCAGCTCCGGTGCCGTCTCCGGGCCGTTGCGGACCCGGTCGAGCACGCGTTCGGTGAGGAGCGGGTCGATGAGCGAGTGGCCCGCGGCCACGTGCCGGACGGCGCCCAGAAGGTCCTGGGCGGTGACCTCCTTCAGGATGTATCCGGAGGCGCCGGCCATGATCGCGGCGAAGAGTGCCTCGTCGTCGTCGTACGACGTGAGGATGAGGGCCCTGATCGTCGGGTCGACCGCGCGAACCAGGCGACACACCTCGATCCCGGAGCCGTCGGGCAACCGGGCGTCGAGGACGGCGACGTCGGGCCGGAGCGCCGGGATGCGCGACGCGGCCTCGGAGGCTAGCCCGGACTCGCCCACCACCTCGATGTCACCGTCGGACTCAAGCAACGTCCGCAAGCCCTGGCGCACGACCTCGTGGTCGTCGAGGAGGAACACCTTGACCGTTGTGCGTTCGTCGGTCATGGCCACGACTATCCCACGAGGCCGAGTGATGCCGGGAGCTGGTGACGGGCGGCCGCTCGGAGCAGGTCCCGCCGGCTGACCACGCCGACCACGCGGTCGTGGTGCACGACCGGCAGGCTCTTCAACGAGGTGCGGCAGAACAGCTCGGCGACCTCGAGCAGCGGATCGTCGGGCGAGACGCTCCAGACCGCGGGACTCATGACGTCGTGCACCCGCTGCCTGGTCTCGTGGTCGTGCCGGGAGGTCCTCGCGAGACGGCGTACGACGTCGGCCTCGCCGATGACCCCCACCAGTCGGCCGCCCCCGTCGACGACGGGCAGACTCGTGACCTCGTAGTCGTCGAGCCGGCGTACGGCCGTCGCCAGGAGGTCGTCCGGAGCCAGGGTGACGGCCGGCGAGGTCATCACCTCACGGACCACCGGCACCGTCGTCCACGCCGTGTCCGCCCGCGCCGATGCGATCTGGTGGGCGTGCCCCTGCGTGTCGACGACGACGACGGCACCGGGGCACCGACCGGCCAGGAGCCGTGGTAGCTCGACCCTGCCCGCCGCGGGGCTCCCGAGCACGACCACGCCGGCCTCGAGGGCGCAGCGCCGCAGCTCCTGGGCGATCTCGCCGCTCGTCACGCGGACAGCCACCACCGGCAGGACAGGTGCGTCGGCCAGCCAGTCGCCGACGCGTGCCGGTGTGCGGCGTCGGGCTTCGACCAGGTCCTCGTGGCCAGGCGTGGCGGGGACGACGTGGACCGCGTACAACGCCGCGCCTCTCCGTACGGCCTCGGCCGCTGCCCAGCGGGCAGCGACCGCTGCCGCGGGTGAGGAGCCGACGCCGAGGAGGACGTAGCCAGGGGAGAGGGATGAGGTGGTCATGACTCAAGGCTCGCAACGCCTGCCCGTGCGCGGGCACGGCCGTTGGCCAACGACCCTGAGGACCTTGGACCACTGTCCCGTCGTCGCGCCCGTCGGAGGCTTCAGGTTGAAAGGGAGGTGTCCGATGACGATGGAGGCGTCGACCAAGGCGCGGAGGCTCCGGCCATCCCGCCCATGGCTGCTGAGCGCGTTGGCGGTGGCCTCGGTGCTGAGCTCGGTGCTGACACTGCTGGTCCCCGACCTGCTCCGCGGGCCGGCGGTGATGAACGGGTCCGCGCGGGGCACAGCGCTGGTCGTCGTGCTGGTCGCGGTCCCGGCACTGCTGCTCGGTGCCCGTGACGCCGCACGCGGCCGGCTGCGCGGCCTGGTCCTGACCGTGGGAGCTTCGGCGTACCTCGCCTACAACGGGGCGATGCTCGTCCTCGGTACCCCGGTCAACCGCGCCTTCCTCGCCTACGAGGCGATGTTGTCGCTGGGCATCTGGAGTCTCGTGATCGGGTGCGCACGGGTCTGGCGAGCAACGGCCGGTACACGCGT
>JAICSC010000345.1 GCA_025937085.1 Nocardioides sp. | reverse complement strand
GACTCCGTGGCGGCGTACAGCTTGACCGGCACGCTGACGAGCCCGAACGACACCGCACCCTTCCAGATCGCACGCATCTCATACCTCCGTGAGCTCGTCGCTTTGCTCCAGTATCGGGGAGGTACGCCGCGAACGCACGCGTCCAGAACCGGGAGAACCTCCCGAGCCTCCCGGGAAAGCGCCCGATCCGCTGCCCTCGCCGAGCCCCGATCCTCGTCGTACCAACTCTGCACAGGAAGGTGCGACATGAGTACGACGACCACTTCGATCGACACCCGGACCGACGATGTTCCCGCCACGGGGCCCGGGTTGTGGCGGGTCGGCGGCGCGCTGGCCCTGGCCCATGTGGTGATGCTGTTCGCGGCGATCAGCCAGGAGGTGATGGTCTCCCACGGCACCTCGCTCGCGAAGCTCCAGGACTCCTACGGGAGTGCCAACCTCACCCGGGTCTTCACCGGCGGATACGTCGAGGCAGTCTCGTTCGTGGTCCTGGCGGCCGCGATCGTCGTCGTCGCCCGGATCTTCCGACGCGGCTCGGAGGGCGCGCAGCTCGGCGCGGACACGTTCCTGGCGCTCGGCGTCACGTTCGTCGCCGCGACGCTGGCCGTCGGGTTCGCGCCCGGTGCGGCCGCCATGTACGGCGCCCAGCACGGTGCCGACATCCACACCGTCGCGGTGGTCAACGACATCCGCAACTACGGCTACCAGCTCCAGGTGATGATCCAGGGTGCGATGGCCATCGCCCTGGGCGTGGCGGCGATCCTCGGCCGGTTGATGAACCGCTGGGTGGGCTGGGGAGGCGTCGTGATCGGAGCGGCGACGCTGGTGGGCACCCCGTTCGCGAACGACGGGCTCGGCATGCTCTGGTACCTGTGGTGGGTCGGCGTCGCGGTCCTCCTGCTCAAGGGCGAGCCGAAGCACGTCCGAAAGTGATGCGCGGCGGATCCGATCGGGGCACCCTGTGACCATGCAGGTGAGACCGACGTCGGCGGCCCTCGCGGGGGTCGCCGGCGTCGTTCTCGGCGTGGTCGCACAACACGACCGCGACGGTGCCTTGAACCTCGCCGCTGCCGGCCTGATGTACGTCGCCTACCTGGTCGTCGGCCTGCTCATCCTCCGGGCCCATCCACGGCATCTGGTCGGCCGCCTGATGGTGGCCGGCGGGTCGATCTCCGGTGCCGGGAGCGGTCTGCTCGAACTCTGCTGGCGCCGCCTGAGCGACCGTCCCGGAGACGGGTGGGCGCAGGTGGGCGCGACCGTCGGCCAAGCGGGCCGGGCCATGGGCTGGATGCTGGTCGTGCTCGTCCTCCCGCTGGTGTTCCCCGACGGGCGTCGCGCAGGCCCCCGTCGTACCGCCCGCTGGGCCTGGCGCCTCGCCCTGGTCAGCGTCACCACGAGTCTCGTCTCCGGATTGCTTGGACCGACCCAGACCGACCTTCGCCTGACCGGGGTCCGCAACCCGATCGGGTTCCCCCGCGCGACCCAGCCGGTGTTCAACCTGGCCGAGACCCTGTACCTGGTGACCGCGTTGGCGACCCTGGTGCTCGCCGTGGTGTGCCTCGTGTGGCGCTGGCGGCACTCCGACAGCCTGGACCGGCAGCGCCTGCTGTGGTTCGCGCTCGCGTTCGTGCTCCCCGTGCTCGCGCTCCTGGCCAGCTTCAGCGACGCCGCCGGTCCGTGGATGTTCGCCCTCGTGTCGCTGCCGCTCCCGGTCGCGATCGGGGTCGCGTGCCTGCAGCACCGGCTGTACGACCTCGATCTCGTCGTCAACCGCTCGCTGACCTACGGCGCGCTGTCGCTGGTGATCGCGGGACTCTATGCGGTCACGGTCGGCGGCGTCGGGGCGATGGTGCGCCAGCAGGGCGCCGGCTGGCTCCCATGGGTCGCGGCCGGGGTGGTTGCGGTCAGCTTCTCTCCCGTGCGAGACGCGCTCCAGCGGTTCGCCAACCGGCTGACCTACGGACAGTGGGCGCAGCCCGCAGAGGTCTTGGCGGCCACCGGACGTCGCCTCAGCGACGCCACCGACGTCCCGGGACTCCTGCAGACCCTCGTCGACGAGCTGGGCGACGGCCTGCGCATCCGGTACGTCGAGATCCAGGACGCGTCCGGCGACCGGCTGGCCGTGCACGGTGTGCCCACGGACCGCACCGAGACCTTCGGCCTTCAGGCGTACGGCGTGCCGGTCGGTGTCCTGCGCGTCGGGGCCCGCGACCTCCGGGAGACCGACCGGGCACTGGTGCGGGACGTGGCCGGGCAGCTGGGCGCCGTCGTGCACTCCGCGGCGCTGCTCGGCTCGCTCCGTGCGAGCCAGGAGCGGCTGGTACTCGCCCGCGAGGAGGAACGCCGGCGTCTGCGCCGCGACCTCCACGACGGGCTCGGCCCCGCCCTGGCCGGGCTCACCCTCCAGGTCGACACCCTGCGTCACCAGCTCCGGTCCGGCCAGGAGGACGCCGACGGGCCGCTGCTCGACCTTCGCTCGGGCATCCAGTCGACGGTGCTCGACGTACGCCGGATCGTCGAGGGCCTGCGCCCGCCCGCGCTCGACGAGCTCGGCCTCGCCGAGGCGCTGCACCAGCTGGTCGGACGCCTGCAGGCAGCCGAGGGCCCGACGGTGTCGGTCCACGTGGACGTCCCGAACCGGTTGCCGGCCGCGGTGGAGGTGGCGACGTACCGGATCGTCGCTGAGGCGGTGACCAACGCCGTGCGGCACGCAGGCGCCCGGCAGGTCGAGGTGCAGGTCGGGGTGCCGGGTCCGTGCGTGGTCGTCGAGGTCTGCGACGACGGCCTGGGTACGGCGAGCCCACGGGAAGAGGGCGTCGGCCTGGTCAGCATGCGCGAGCGCGCCGCCGAGATCGGTGGGTCGCTCGTCCTCGTCAGCCGCCCTGGCCACGGCACCCGGGTGCGGGCCGAGCTCCCGGTCCAGGCGGGCCTCCCTCGATGATCCGCGTACTCGTCGTCGACGACCACCCTCTCTTCCGCCACGGACTGGCCGGGATGCTGGGGATCGCCGACGGCATGGAGCTCGCCGACGCGGTCGGTGACGCCGAGACCGCCGTACGCCGCTGTGCGGAGCTCGAGCCCGACGTCGTCCTGATGGACCTCAACCTGCCCGGGATGCCCGGGGTGGAGGCGATCCGGCAGATCGCGGCGCAACCCCAGCCCCCGGCGGTGCTGGTGCTGACGATGGTCGACGACGACGACACGGTCTCGGCCGCGCTCCAGGTGGGCGCCCGCGGCTACCTCCTCAAGGGCGCGGTGCAGGACGAGGTGCTCTCCGCGATCCGTACCGTCGCGTCCGGCGGCCTGGTCCTCTCGGGCGACGCCGCGGGCCGCGTCGTGACGGGTCGTCAGCGCTACCGGCCGGATCTCACCGAGCGCGAGTCGCAGGTGCTCGCTCTGCTGTCGGCAGGCCGGAGCAACGCCGAGATCGCTCGCGAGCTCGACCTCAGCCTCAAGACGGTGCAGAACCACGTCTCCCACGTGCTGGCCAAGCTCCAGGTGCGCGACCGCACCCAGGCCGCCCTGCGCGCCCGCGGCCTCTGACCGGACGCGGCCCGGCGGTCGAGGAGGTCGCTCTGCGTCCGTGGTCCGGCGGTTGAGGTGGTCGCTCTGCGTCCGTGGTCCGGCGGTTGAGGTGGTCGCTCTGTGTCCGT
>JAICSC010000343.1 GCA_025937085.1 Nocardioides sp. | reverse complement strand
TCGCTGGTCCCCGACGCCCACGGCGGCAACATGGACACCCCCGAGATGCGTGCCGGCGTCACGTGCTTCCTCGGCGTGAACGTCGCGGGCGCGCTGTTCGCGCTCGGCGACGGGCACTGCCGCCAGGGCGAGGGTGAGGCCTGCGGCGTGGCGGTGGAGGCGGCGATGGACACAACCGTGATCGTCGACGTGATCAAGGGCGTGCCGACACCGTGGCCGCGGCTGGAGTCCGACGACCACCTGATGAGCACCGGTTCGGCGCGGCCGCTCGAGGACGCGTTCCGGATCGCCCAGCACGACCTCGTCACCTGGCTCGGCGTGGAGTGCGGCCTCGACCCGCTCGACGCCTACCAGCTGGTCACGCAGGCGTCCGAGGCGCCGATCGCCAACGTCTGCGACCCCAACTACACGGTGGTCGCCAAGATCCGCAAGCAGCACCTCCCCCGTCTCGACGCGTACGCCGGCGCGCACGCGCGGATGAAGGAGATGAGCGCCGCCTACCAGGCGCAGCGGTTGTGAGCCTCACAGACGCTTGTGGTACTCGACCAGTGTCTCCTCCATCTGGTAGCCCATCGCCTCGTTGATCGCGTTCATGTGCGCGTTGACCTCGGCGTTGCTGGTCGTCACGAGATGGCACTCCGGGAACGCCGCGCGCAGCGCGCGATGGCTGGCCAGCTTGGTGGCGAGCCCGAGCCGGTGACCGCGGTGCTCGGGCAGCACCATCGTCACGCCGATGTGGGCGGTGCGCGGGTCGTGCGTGCTCACCCGCACCCCGGTCAGACCGATGACGTCGCCGTCGGGCGCGACCGCCGCCGACTCGAAGGTGGCGAGCCCGATCCGGACGCGGCGCTGCTCCGCCGCCCGCACCCGCTCGACGGTCCAGTCCCGGTCCTCCAGGTCGAGGTCGCCCTGCGGGATCAGGCTCATCACGCGGCTGAGCGCGGCGCCGAACGAGTCGACGTACTCGTCCGGGCAGCGGTCGCGCCAGGTGACGACCCGATAGTCGCCGAGCGAGGCTGCGACCTGGTCCTCGAGTGCCGGCCACCGAGGCTCCGCGGCGGCGAGGTCCACCGCCTTGACCCCCTCGCGGTTGGCCTCCACGTATCCCTTGGCCTCTGCGAACGCCGAGCCGCCGCCGTCTCCGCGGGTGGCCCGGAACACCTCGGTGAGGACCCGTTCCCGGCCTCTGGCCACGGATCGGCGCTCCAGCTCCTCCAGGACCGCGCTCCCGACACCTTGCCGGCGGTGGTCGGGGTGGACGATCACGTCGGCATAGACGACGGTCGGGTTGTCGTCCAAGGGCAGGTTGAGCAGGCTCACACCGGCGCAGGTGGAACCGTCGAAGGCACCGAACAGCTGGAGCTCGAAGCCCGGCGGATCAGTCGCGAGGGCGCGTCCGGCGGCCTCCCAGGACGGGATCAGGTCGGGTCGCCGATGAGACTGGCCGGCGCGCCACACGTCGTACCACTCCCGGAGCTGTGCCTCGTCGGAGGTGTCGACGTCACGGATCTCGGGCATCGGAGCACGCTAGTGCCGTTCCCGGGCGACTGTCAGGCCACTTTGCGAGCAAGCTCGCTTCAGTCTCGCTGCGGTTCTCCGTTCCGGCTACGCCGGATCGGAGAGTCCTCGCTCGAGCGCCAGTCTCCGGCGTACGACGTCGGCGAGACGCTCGGCGACCGCGCTCGCCTCGTCGGCCGTCGCGGCCTCGACCATCACCCGCACCACCGGCTCGGTCCCGGAGGGGCGCAGCAGGACACGGCCGGACTCGCCGAGCTTGTCCTGCTCGACGACCACCGCCGCCACCAGTTCTGGGTCGTCGGTACGCGTCCGGTCGACGCCGCGCACGTTGAGCAGCACCTGCGGCAGCGTGGTCACCACGGAGGCCAGGTCGCGCAGGGTGGAGCCGGTGCGGGCCATCCGCTGCAGCACCTGGAGCGCGGTGAGGATGCCGTCGCCGGTGGTCGCGTGATCGCTCAGGATGATGTGGCCGGACTGCTCGCCGCCGAGGTTGTAGCCGCCCTCGCGCATGGCCTCCAGCACGTAGCGATCGCCGACCGCGGTCTGGTGCACCGCGATGTCGGCCTTCCGCATCGCCTGCACGAAGCCGAGGTTGCTCATCACCGTGGCGACCACCGTGTCGTGGACGAGCCGGCCGCGCTCGTGCAGGTCGAGGGCCAGGATCGCCATCAGTTGGTCGCCGTCGACCTCGTTGCCCGCGTGGTCGATGGCCAGGCAGCGGTCGGCGTCGCCGTCCCAGGCGAAGCCCACGTCCGCGCCCTGCGCCAGAACCGCCTGGCGCACCGTCGCCAGATGCGTGGACCCGCAGCCGTCGTTGATGTTCAGACCGTCGGGGTCGTCGTTGATGGCGACCACGTCGGCGCCGGCCGTGCGCAGCGTGTGCGGGCCGACCACCGAGGCGGCCCCGTTCGCGCAGTCCAGGACGACCTTGGTCCCGGACAACGAGACGTCGACGGTGCGCAGCAGGTAGTCGGAGTACTCCTCCTCCGACCGGGCGTACGGCGTGACCCGGCCGACCTCCCCGCCGACCGGCCGCTCCCACGGCTGACCGAGCAGCGCCTCGATCTCCCGCTCGAGAGCGTCGTCGAGCTTCACGCCACCACGAGCGAGGAACTTGATGCCGTTGTCGGGCATCGGGTTGTGCGAGGCACTGATCACGACGCCGACATCGGCCCCCAGTGCGTCGGTGAGGTAGGCGACGCCCGGCGTGGGCAGCACCCGGAGCCGGATGACGTCGACTCCCGCCGAGGCGAGGCCGGCCACGACCGCGTGCTCGAGGAACTGCCCCGAGATCCTGGTATCGCGACCGACGACAGCCACCGGACGCTGTCCGGTGAAGCCGCCGTGCGCGACCAGCACCCGGGCCGCGGCGGCACCGAGGTCGACCGCGAGCTCGGCGGTGACCTCGCCGTTGGCGAGGCCGCGGACCCCGTCGGTGCCGAAGATCCGAGCCGTCATGAGCCGGTCACGAGATGGCCGTCGCAGACTGCGGGGATCAGCGCTTGCTGAACTGCGGAGCCTTGCGGGCCTTCTTGAGGCCGGCCTTCTTCCGCTCGATCACCCGCGCGTCGCGGGTCAGCAGGCCCGCCTTCTTCAGGGTCGGGCGGTTGGCCTCGACGTCGACCGCGTTCAGCGCGCGGGCCACCCCCAGTCGCAGGGCACCCGCCTGACCGGTGATGCCTCCGCCGTGGATGCGGGCGATGACGTCGAAGCGGCCGTCGAGCTGGAGTGCAGCGAACGGCTCGTTGACGACCTGCTGGTGCAGCTTGTTCGGGAAGTAGGAGTCGAGGGCGCGGCCGTTGATGGTCCACACACCGGTGCCCGGCACGATCCGTACCCGGGCCACCGCCTCCTTACGACGCCCCGTCGCGGCCGCGGGTGCGACAGTGGCCGGCCGTCCTGCGTCGACGGTGGGGGCGCTCTCGGAGGTGTAGGCCACGCCCTGCTCGTCGGTCTTGAACGTCTCGGTCGCGGCGCCGTCAGTCGTGGTGGTGGTCTCGTCAGCCACTGATGTTCCTTCGGTTGTCTGCTGTGCAGTCGTCGGGCCAGCCTTCGGGGTCGCCGGGCGCGCTGGGCTCGTTGGGATCGCCGGGCTCGTTGGGGTCGCCGGGCTCATTGGGAGACCTGCGTGATCTCGAACGGCTTGGCCT
>JAICSC010000249.1 GCA_025937085.1 Nocardioides sp. | reverse complement strand
CGTCGGTGTGGCCCACTCGACCGGCGAGGAGTTCGACGCCTCCTACAACCGCGGCGCGCCCCTGGAGTTCCGTCTCGGCATCGGCCAGGTGATCAAGGGCTGGGACACCGGTGTCCAGGGCATGAAGGTCGGCGGCCGCCGGAGGCTGGTGATCCCGCCCCACCTGGGGTACGGCGACCGCGGTGCCGGCGCGGTGATCAAGCCCGGCGAGACCCTGATCTTCGTCTGCGACCTCGTCGCAGTCGACTGACCGACTCGGTGGTTGAGGAGGTCGCCCGCGACCGTCTCGATACCACCGCTTCCAGGTGCAGCCCTACCCGCCGGTCGAGACCACCGCCCGACGCCCGGCGAGCTCAACGACGTCCCCATCGGCCAGCTGACGACCGCGGCGCATCTCGACATCGCCGTTGACCCGCACCAGCCCTTGCGCCAGCAGGCCCTTCGCGTCAGCACCGGTGTCCACGAGGTCCGCCAGCTTGAGGAACTGGCCGAGCCGGATCGACTCGTCCTGAAGTCTGACCACCACGGGCTCGCTCATCGGTTCACCGCCACCGTCACCGCGTGGATCACAAGTCCCACCAGTCCTCCCACGATCGTGCCGTTGATCCGGATGAACTGCAGGTCTCGTCCTACGTGCAGCTCGATCCGCCGTGCCGCCTCACGCCCGTCCCACCGCTGGACGGTGTGGGTGATCACCGCCGTCAGCTCGGCACCGTACCGCTCCACCGCGAACACCGACACGTCCGCGACGGCCTGGTCGATGCGGGCGCGCAGCCCGGCATCCTGCCGGAGCCGGAGTCCGAATGCCGCCAGCTCGCGGCCGATCCGTTCCCGCACCGCGCCCTCGGGGTCACGCAGAGACTGTTGGAGCGCCCGTCGAAGCGCGTTCCAGATCGCGATCCCCGACTCCACGACCTGAGGCTGGTCGAGGAGTCGCTCCTTGAGCCGTTCGGTGCGCTCACGGGTCTCGGGGTCGTGCTGGAGGTCGTCGGCCAGCTGGGCGAGCAGTGAGTCGAACGCGTGGCGGGCGCGATGGTCCTGGTCCGCCCGAACCTCCGCGAGCCAGGTCACCAGCTCCGCGGTCACCCGGCGCGTCACCGCGTCGTTGAGCCGCGGAGGAGCCCACCAGGGCGCACGTTGCTCCAGCACCTCGGCGACCGTGTCAGGGTGCTCGAGCAGCCATCCGTGCAGCTCGTCGAGCGCCAGGTCCACCACCCCTTGGTGTACGCCGTCTCGCACGGCCTCGGCGAGCAACCCGCCGGCGAGCGGGGCGATCGGTTCTTCGCGGAACCGAGGGACCAGCGCCTCGGTCACCAGGTCGCTGACGTGCTCGTCACGGATCTTGCCGAGCCCGATCACCGCGACCTCCGCGACCTCGTCGACGATTCGGCGTACCTGCTCGGGGTCGGCGAGCCACGCCCCGATCCGAGCGGAGACCGCGGCCGTGGCGACCCGGTCGCGGATGACCCGTTCCTGGAGGAAGTTCTCCCCCACGAACTCCTCCAGGCTCCGCCCGAGCTCGTCCTTGCGGCGTGGGATGAGCGCCGTGTGCGGGACCGGGATCCCGAGCGGGTGCTTGAACAGGGCCGTCACGGCGAACCAGTCGGCGATGGCACCCACCATCGACGCCTCCGCGCCCGCATTCACGAAGCCGAGCGCCCCGTCCTGGTCGAGCGTCAGCAGGTAGACCGCCGCTGCCAGCAGGAGCAGGCACACCGCGAGGGTTCGCATCCTGCGCAGCCCTCGTCTGCGCCGCGCGTCGGCGGCCGGGTCGGGGGTGATCATGGCGATCGAACCGCCCGCGGCCGTGGTCGTGGTCCCGGTCATGGTGTGCCCGATTCTCCCCGACCGGTGGATGCCAGAATGCGCCCCATGCCGCGCACCGTGATCACCTTCGGCACCTTCGACGTCTTCCACGTCGGCCACCTGCGCGTGCTCCAACGCGCCGCGGCGCTGGGAGACCGTCTGGTGGTCGGGGTCTCGGCGGACGCCCTCAACCTGCGTAAGAAGGGTCGCGAGCCGGTCTTCAGCCAGGCCGAACGCCTGGAGATCGTGGCTGCCCTGCGGATGGTCGACGAGGTGTTCGTGGAGGAGAGCCTCGAGCTCAAGCGTGAGTACATCGAGCGGTACGCCGCCGACGTGCTCGTGATGGGCGACGACTGGCGAGGGAGGTTCGACGAGTTCCGCGAAATCTGCGAGGTCGTCTACCTCCCCCGGACCCCCGCCATCTCCACCACGGCCTTGATCGAGAAGATCTCCGCGACCGACTGAGCCGATCCGAGGTTCGGTCTAAGGTGGGGGCCGTCTCGGGCACTCTCCCGCGGCTCGACCTCTGATCGTCATTGATCGTCACTGATCCTCAGCAGCAGGGCCACGTCCCAGAAAGCCTCCTCATGCGCCGTCTCGCCGCCGCCGTCACGATCGGCACGGCCCTCTCCGTCTCGGTCCTGTCGCTTCCGGCCCTGTCCCTTCCGGCGGTGGGCGCAGCCGTGGCAGGACCATCGACCGGCTCCCCCACCCGTGACACCACCCACGCCGCCGCACGCGTTCGGGCCGAGCACGCGCTGCGCACCGCCGACCGGGTGCTGTCGGGCGACGCACCTCGCACCGACGCTTCGATGGCGCTGCTCCAGCTGCGGCTCTCGATGAGCAAGCTGTCGGCGGCTGATCGCCGACAGGCCGCAGCGATCCTGGCCAGGCCGACGGACCACCCCGACTTCTACGGCGAGTCCTACTCGGTCAAGGCCAGGCAGAAGTGCGCCGGTCACATCTGCATCCACTGGGTTGCGACGACACGCGACGCGCCGCCGAGCACGCACTGGGTCGACCAGCAGCTCCGCATGCTCGTCCACGTGTGGAACTACGAGGTGAAGCGGCTCGGGTACCGCCCGCCCATCTCCGACGGCACGCGAGGCGGCGGCGGCTCGGGCAGGTTCGACGTCTATCTCAAGGAGCTGTACCACCAGGGTTACTACGGGATCACCGTGGCCGAGCACCCCGCGTCCTCCAACCGGGCCCTGTACTCGTCTTACCTGCTCCTCGACAACGACTTCAAGCGCAGCCAGTACGGCGCCGACCCGATGCAGGTCGCCCGGGTGACAGCTGCGCACGAGTTCTTCCACGCCATCCAGTACGCCTACGACGTGGGTGCGGACTCGTGGTTGAAGGAGTCGACCGCGACCTGGATGGAGGACCAGTTCGACGACTCCAGCAACGACAACCGGCAGTACCTCCCGTGGAGCCAGCTACGACGGCCGGGGACACCCCTCGACACGTTCTCCACCAGTGGCTTCGAGCAGTACGGGAACTGGGCGTTCTTCGAGTATCTCAGTGAACACTTCGGCCGCCGCGTCGTGAGGTCGATCTGGCAGCGGGCGGCGTCGTTCCACGGGGGTGGCCACATGTACTCGGCGGCCGCGATCCGCTCCGCTCTGCGCAAGCACGGTGGGATGACACGGGTCTTCGGCTCCTACGCGAGCGGCAACACCACTCCCGGCAGGACGTACGCCAAGGGCCGCTTCTACCCGGCCGCCGGCTCCCGCAGCAGCGTCACGCTCACCCGCGCCGTGCCCACCTCGCCCTGGACGAGGTACGCCGTACGCCACCTCGCCTCGGTCAACGTCGACGTGCGGCCGGGTGCCGACCTCGGGAGCAGGAGATGGCGGCTGCGCGTCAAGGTCGACGGTCCGCGCCGGCACACGATGCCCGTGGTGATCGTCCTCGTGCACCGCACCGACCATCGGCTCACCCGGAGGCTGGTGCATCTCTCGCGCGACGGACGCGGAAGCGTAGGAGTGCCCTTCGGGCGGGCAGTCACCCACCGGGTGACCGTGACCTTGGCCAACGCCTCGACCCGGTTCCGGTGTCACACCGGCGGCGGCTACTCCTGCAACGGGACGCCGACGGCACCGCACCCCGCGTTCCGGCTCAGGCTGCAGGCCCTCCGATCCTGACCACGACGCCGTGGCCCGTTCGTGACACGTCCGAGATGCGCTCGTGACCATCTCGTCGTCCGTGACCCGCCCGTGACTTCCCTGTGATATTTCCGCGACCTGGTCGAGACATTTCCGAGACAATTCGCCACACTTTCTGGGCTCTTTTTCAGCCGATACCCATTCGTTATTCACTCGATATGTGACGGCGATGAACTGCTGGTTCTGTTGGCCACAGGGCTCTGGCCGCGTCGGCACGACGATCAAGCGCGCGCCCGTCCCGGTGCATCGCTCGGCGGCCTCGTCGCCGGGTCGACCTTCCGCGAAAGGCTGAGTACATGAGATTGAAGACTCCGTTGGTCGCCCTGTCGTCGGTGGGGCTCCTGGCCCTTGCCGCGTGCGGCGGGAGCGGCGGATCGAGCAACCCGGGCGCGACCCCGTCCAACTTCCACCCCGGCGCGACCGGCAACCTCCAGGACGCGCACGCATCGGGCCCGGTCACCATCCCCGGTGCCCAGAAGGGCGGCATCGTCACGGTGCTGACCAACACCGGTCTGACCACGACCATCGATCCGAGCGAGATCTACTACACCGACACGTCGGGCCTCTTCAGCGGCCTGATCGGCCGGTCGCTGACGCAGTACCGGTACGACCCCAAGTCCCACAACATGATCCTGGTCCCCGACCTGGCGACCGACCTCGGTTCCCACAACGACAACTACACCAAGTGGACCTTCACGATCCGCAAGGGCGTGAAGTGGGGCGAGAACGGCCAGCCGGTGACGGCCAAGGACGTGGCCTTCGGCATGACCCGGTGCATGGACGCCGCGACGTTCCCGACCGGCGCCTGCCAGTACTACGCCAACGTGTTCTACAAGGGCGGCTCGAAGTACAAGGGGATGTACACCGATCCCGGCTCGACGTTCAACGGGATCAAGGTCAATGGCGACAAGATCACGATCACGATGGACAAGCCGTTCCCGGACATGCCGTACTGGGGCACCTTCCCGGCCAACGGCCCGGTGCCGTCGGACAAGAAGATCTCGGACCCGAAGGCCTACAAGAAGCACCCCTGGTCGACCGGTCCGTACATGATCAAGTCGTTCCAGCAGTCCAAGGAACTGGTTCTGAAGCGCAACCCGTACTGGGATGCTTCGACCGACCCGGCTCGTACGCAGTACCCCGACGGCTACGACTTCAAGCTCCAGCAGCCCACGGAGAAGATCGACCAGATCATGCTGGCCGACTCCGGTACCGGCCAGACCACGCTGACCTACGACGACCTGCTCTCGCAGGACTACCAGCAGCTCAAGCAGAAGGACCCGAGCCGGCTGACCCTGGGCGGCTCGCCGTGCACCTACTACTGGGCTCCGGACAACCGGAAGATCAAGAGCAAGCTGGTGCGTGAGGCCCTGTCGTTCGCCTACCCGTACAAGAACATCATCCTGGCGAGTGGCCTGATCCCGAACGTCAACGCGATCCCGGCGACCAACCTGATGCCTCCGGGCCTGCCCGGCCGCACGGCGTACAACGTCACCGGTCGCAAGGGCTTCGACAGCGACCCGGCCAAGGCCAAGTCGCTGCTGAAGCAGGCCAACGCGATGGGGTATGAGATCAAGTTCCTGTTCCGGACCGACGACCCGATCTCGGTCAAGGGCAAGGACGCCACGGTCAAGGCGCTGCAGGAGGCCGGCTTCAAGG
>JAICSC010000198.1 GCA_025937085.1 Nocardioides sp. | reverse complement strand
GCAGCTGCCGAACTCGGCCCACGCCACGGCGACGTCGCCGTCGAAGACCAGCGCGGCATGGGCCTTGCCCTCGCGGACCAGGCGCTCCTTGAGCTCGCGGTTGCTCTCGGCCTCGAAGGTCTTCTCGGAGTGCATGGTGTGAAACCACGTGCACCAGCAGCCGCCGAACACGCCGTTGTGGCGCTCGACGAGGTCGGCGAACGCGTCCCACGTGTCCGGAGTCAGAGCGCGCACGCTCAGGCCACCGGTGCCGTCGATCGAGCTTGTCGAGACCACGACGCGAGTCAGTCGACGCACAGACAGAACGGGTGGCCGGCGGGGTCGAGGAACACCCGGAACGTAGTCCCCGGCTGGTGCTCGTGCTTGGTCGCTCCCAGCTCGAGCACCGCGGCCTCCGCGGAGTCGAGGTCCTCGACCATCACGTCGAGGTGCATCTGCTGGGGCAGGTCCTGCCCCGGCCAGTCGGGGGCGGTGTAGTCGTCGACCTTCTGGAAGGACAGGCACTGTCCGTAGTCGGCGCGGACGTCGGCCCAGTCATCGGAGAGCTTGACGTCCCAGCCCAGCAGCGCGCCGTAGAAGGTCGCGATCGCAGCCGGGTCGGGACAGTCGAGAACGATGCTCGGGAAGCGTGCGATAGCCATGGCACCACGGTAACGGGCATTCCGGACGGGTCGCGTCCGGAACGTCTCTCAGCGCTGCCGGGCGCGGTACGCCGCGACGGCGGCGCGGTTCGTGCAGGCGGTGCTGCAGAAGCGTCGCGACCGGTTGCGGGACAGGTCGAGCACGATCCCCTCGCAGTCGTCGTCGGCGCACACGTCGAGCCTCGACATCTCGTCGGCCCGGATCACGTCGATCATCGCCATCGCCGCCTCGACGGCGATCCGCGTGGCCAGCGGGGCGTCGGCCGCGACCGCGTGGATGTGCCAGTCGTGCTCGCCGTGCCGCACGAGCTGGGGGAGCGCCTGCTCCTCGCCGAGCAGGTCGTTGACGATCCCGGCGGCCGCGTCCCGGTCGCTGGTGAGCAACGCGCGCAACCGCGGCCGCAGGTCACGCACGGCATCGAGCTCGGCGCGGCTTCCGAGCCGCGTCCCGGTGAACTCGTGGGCGTCGAGGAACGCCGTCAGCTCCTCGCGCGTGGTCATGGTGTCCGGCTCGACGGCCGTGTTCACCAGCGCCGTCGCCGCCAGCAGAGCGGCCTCGGTGTCATGGGTGAAAACCATGTTGACAGATTACATGGCCTGCTCGTAATGTCATGTGCCATGGCGGCTTTGACTCATGACACTCCCGTTGTGACGTCGCGCCGGTCCCAGATCGGCCTGGCCTGGGCCGTGCTTGCCGCCGCGTCGTTCGGGCTCTCCGGCGCCCTGGCCTCGGGGCTGCTGGACGCCGGCTGGTCGCCGGCCGCTCTCGTGCTCTGCCGGATCGGCATCGGCGCGGTGACCCTCGCCTTCCCGGCCGTCGTCGCGTTGCGGGGACGGTGGCACCTCCTACGAGTCAACGCCGGGTTCCTGCTGGCCTTCGGACTGGTCGCCGTAGCCGGCTGTCAGTTCGCCTACTTCAACGCCATCGAGCGACTCCCGGTCGCGGTCGCCATCCTGATCGAGTACGCCGCACCGGTCGCGGTGGTCGGCTGGCTCTGGGCGCGGCACCGGCAGGCGCCGTCGCGACTGACCGTGCTCGGTGCCGCGGTCGCGATCGCCGGGCTGTTGCTCGTGCTCGACGTGTTCTCCGTCGGGTCCGTCGACGCCATCGGCGTGCTCTGGGCGCTGGGTGGCATGGTCGGCTGTGCGTTCTTCTTCGTCGTCTCGGCAGGGGACGACAACGGCCTGCCGCCGATCGTCCTGGCGGCCGGTGGTCTGGTCGTCGGTACGGTCGTGCTCGGCCTGGCCGGCGCGCTGGGGCTGGTCGCGATGTCGGCCGACACCCGCGACGCGGCGTACCAGGGCACGGAGGTGGCCTGGTGGCTACCAGTGCTGGGGCTCGGTGTGGTCACCGCGGCGGTGTCGTACGTCTCCGGCATCTTCGCCAGCCGCGCGCTCGGGGCCCGGCTTGCGTCGTTCGTGGCCCTGCTCGAGGTGCTGTTCAGCGTGGTCTTCGCGTGGCTGTTGCTGGGTCAGCTGCCGGTGGCGGTCCAGCTGCTGGGTGGGGGGCTGCTGCTCGGCGGCGTGATCGTCGTACGCGCGGGTGAGCCTGAATGAGGACCGTCCGATCCGGCCGAGCCGGGGACGACCACCGCGGGTGGTGCGGTCGCACCACCCGTCTCGTGCGCCCCATCATCGACGGGCTCCCGTCGCTTAGGAGGGGTTGCAACGGCTGACAAGCGACGGGATCGCCGGTCGACCGGTGATCCCCGCCAACTAACGCCCCTGCCACCGTGGGGGGCGCTTCTCGGCGAACGCGCGGGGGCCTTCGACGGCGTCCTCGGAGGCCAGCATCCGCGCGTAGTCCGGTAGTCCGCCCGACCGCATCGCCCGGAACCCCTGAGCCACGTCGAGGGATGCGGTCGCAGCGAGAACCTCCTGGACCGCGGCGATCGCCAGCGGCGCACCTGCCTCGATCTCGCGGGCCAGAGCCAGGGTGGAGTCCATCAGCTCGCCGGCCGGTACGACGCGGTTCGCCAGCCCCCACCGGCCCGCCTCGGCCGCGGCCATCCGTCGTCCGGTCAGCAGCATCTCCCGGGCGACGGCCGACGGGAGCCGGCGTGGCAGCCGCAGCAGACCGCCGGAGTCGGCGACCACACCGACCCGCACCTCGGGCAGCGCCAGCTCGGCATGGTCGGCGACCACCATCAGATCCGCGGCGAGGGCCAGCTCGAGCCCGCCGCCGAGGGCGAGGCCGTTGACGGCCGCGAGCACCGGCTTGCTGCGCTCGAAGAGCTCGGTCAGCCCGGCGAAGCCGCCGGGGCCGTGGTCGGCGTCGACCGCCTCGCCGGCGGCCGCGGCCTTGAGGTCCCACCCGGCGGAGAAGAACCGGTCCCCGGCGCCGGTCACGATCCCGACCCGGAGCGCCGGGTCCCGCTCGAGCCGCGCGAACGCGTCGTACAACGCCAGACTGGTGGCCACGTCGACGGCGTTCGCGCTGGGCCGGTCCAGGGTGACGACGAGGACGCCGTCGACCACCTCCGTGCGCACCGGATCCACGATCTCCTCCTCAGGCTTCCCGGCCGATGACCGGACCAGCCAACCGGATCAGGGCGTCCACCGCCACGGCCCCCTCGGGGAGCACCAGCAGCGGGTTCACCTCGATCTCCACGAGCCGGTCGGCATGGTCGGCGGCGAATCTCGCGATCGCCTCGACCGCCGAGACGACCGCCTCGAGGTCGGCGGTCCGCCCGCGGAACCCCTCGAGCACCGGCCCGACCCGCAGGCCGGTGAGAGCGGCCCGGATCGCCGCACGCGTCGTGGGCAGCAGCAGCGTCGCCGTGTCGTCGACGAGCTCGACCAGCACGCCGCCTGAGCCGAGGGTGAGACCGAGCCCGAGACGCGGGTCGCGCTGCACGCCGACCAGCAGCTCGAGAACCGCGCCCTCCACCATCCGTTCGACCAGGAACCGCTCGGCGAGTCCGGCCATCGCGGCCGCCGCGCGGCGTACGGCCTCCTCCGAGTCGAGGCCGACCGCGACCCCGCCGGCCTCCGACTTGTGGGCGAGTCCGTCCGCGAGTGCCTTGAGCACCACGGGGAACCCGAGCTCCGCAGCCAGCTGGGGGAGGGCCGCGGGGTCATCCGCCACTCCCGACGGCGGCACGCTCAGCCCGTACGCCGCAAGCGCGGCCTTGGCCGCGACCTCGTCCCACTGCGCGACCGCGTCCGCGACGACCGGCCCGACCGCCGGCAACCGGAGCACCTCGTCGACGGCGGCCTGGGCGGACCCGACCCGGGCCGCGGCGTCGATCGCCGCCAGACAGCTGCCGAGTCCCTGCATCGGTGCGATGCCGGCGTCGATCAGCCTCCGCCCCACGACCTCCGGCATCGACTCCGGGAGCGACGAGACGACGCAGGCCCGAGCACCGGTCTTCTGCTGTGCGGCCTCCCAGGCCGCGACCGTGGTCTCGAACTCGCCCACGTCGCAACGGTCGTCGCGCGGGAAGTCGAGCATCAGCAGGTGCTGGTCGAGTCCGGCGTCGAGCAACGCGGTGAAGCACTCGGTCAGCCGGTCCCGGTCGCCCCAGATGTAGGTGTGGTAGTCGAGCGGGTTGCGGACGGAGACCCGCTCGCCGAGCACGTCGCGCAGCCGCGTCCGCGCGTCCTCCGGCAGCGGAGGCAGGCTCAGACCCAGGCGGTACGCCGCGTCCGCGAGCAGCGCGGCCTCGCCGCCCGAACAGCTGGCCGAGGCGATCGACGTACCCGGCCGCGCACCGTGCACGTGCATCAGCTTGAGCGTCTCGAGGAACGTCTCGACGTCGTGCACCCGAGCGATCCCCAGCCGCTCGAAGAGCGCGTCCACCAGCACGTCGGAGTCGGCCAGTGAGCTGGTGTGGCTCAAGGTCACCTGCGCCCCGAGCTCGGACGAGCCGGACTTCAGCGCGACGACGGGCACCTTCCGGCGCAGCGCCTCGATCGCGACCCTCGAGAACGCCGACACCTCGGGGATCTCCTCCAGGCACAGCCCGATCGCGGTGATTCGCGGGTCGTCCAGCATCGCCTCGACCAGGTCGACGACGCCGGTGACCGCGCTGTTCCCGATCGTGACCAGGGTGGCGATCGGTACCGACCGGCGCTGCATGGTCAGGTTCTCGGTGATGTTGCCGCTCTGGGCGATCAGCGCCACGCCGCGGTCCACCCGGACCCCGCCCTGTTGCTCGGGCCAGAGGGCGGCGCCGTCGAGGTAGTTGACGAACCCCAGGCAGTTCGGGCCGATCAGCGCCAGATCTCCCGCGGCCGCCACCAGCTCGCGTTGCAGAACGGCACCTTCCGCACCGTCCTCCGCGAAGCCGGACGCGTGGCAGACCACACCGCCGACGCCCAGACGGGCGAGCTCGGCGACCACCTCGATCGTGCGCTCGCGGTTCACCGCCACGAACGCCGCGTCCGGCACGCCCGGCAACTGGGACAGGTCGGTGAAGCAGGGGATGCCGCCCAGCTGCTCGCGACTCGGGTTCACCGGCCACAGGTCGCCGGCGTACCCGATCGCCCGGCACTGCTCGACCGCCACCTCGGCGGGCCGGCCGCCGATCACCACCACGCTGCGCGGGTTCAGCAGCCGTCGCAGGCGCCCGGGCAGGCGTGGAGTGTCCGCCACGGAGACCTCAGGCACCCAGCGGGCGCAGCAGCGAGCGGCTGATGATGTGCCGCTGGACCTCGCTGGTGCCGTCCCAGATGCGCTCGACACGGGCGTCGCGCCACCACCGCTCGATCGGCAGCTCCGACATCAGGCCCGCGCCGCCGTGGATCTGAAGCGCCCGGTCGGTCATCCGGCCGAGCATCTCGGAGGCGAACACCTTCGCCATCGCGGCGTCCTGGTCGGTCATCGTGCCTTGGTCGAGCTTCCAGGCCGCACGCAGCGTCAGGAGCTCCGCGGCCTCCAGCTCGGTGACCATGTCGGCGAGCTGGAAGCCGACCCCCTGGAACTTCCCGATCTTCTGCCCGAACTGCTCACGGGTGGCCGCCCACTCCGTCGTCATGTCGAACACCCGTCGTGCGCGCCCGACGCTCGAGGCCGCGACCGTCAGCCGGCTCGCACCGAGCCACTCGCCCATCAGGTCGAAGCCCCGACCCTCCTCACCGAGCCGGTTGGCCGCCGGCACGCGGCAGCCCTCGAAGACCAGCTCGCTGTGGTGGTAGCCGCGGTGCGACACGCTGTCCGGACCGGGCACCACCGTGAGGCCGGGGGAGTCGAGGTCGACGAGGAAGCCGCTGATCAGGTTGACCGTGCGCCCCCGCACCTCCTCCTGCCCGGTCACTGCGAAGAGGATCACGAAGTCGGACTTGTCGGCGTGGCTGATGAAGTGCTTGGTGCCGTCGACGACGTAGTCGTCACCGTCGCGCACGGCGCGCGTGGTCATCGACCGTACGTCGGAGCCGGCGCCGGGCTCGGTCATCGCCAGGCAGTCGTAGCGCTCGCCGCGGACCGCGGGGAGCAGGTAGCGCTCACGTTGGTCGCCCTCACACGCCTGCAGGATGTTGCTGGGCCGGGCGACCAGCCACTGCAGGGCGTAGCTCGCCTTGCCCAGCTCCCGCTCGGCCAGCGTCATGCCGACCGCGTCCAGCCCTCCGCCGCCGAGCTCCTCGGGCATGTTGGCCGCGTGCAGCCCGGCGTCGATCGCCTTCTTCCGGATGTGGGTCACCAGCTCGGCGGGGACGTCACCCAGCCGCTCGACCTCCTCCTCGTGGGGGTAGAGCTCCCGGGTGACGAACGTGCGCACCGTGTCGACGATCGCCCGCTGCTCGTCATCGAGGCCGAAGTCCATGACCGCTCCTGTCCGTTACTGTCCGCGCCGCTCGCGCCGCTCGCGCTGCTCGGGCTGCTCGTGCCGTCGCCTGATGCCCATCGGCCGGCCGACGACGTCGGGCCGGAGCAGGTCCGCGTGCGCCGCCGCGATCGCGTCGAGCCGCGCCAGCAGGTGGTCCGGGAGGTCGGCCGAGCGGCCGGCCCCCATGTCGACGTGCACCAGCAGCTGCTCGGCCGAGGCCAGCAGCAGG
>JAICSC010000341.1 GCA_025937085.1 Nocardioides sp. | reverse complement strand
TGGCGTTCTCCGTGAGGGTGAGCATGGTGCTCTCCTTCGTCGATTGCTGGCAGGACCCTTTCCACCATTCCGTGCATCCGCCGCCCACGCAAACTCGCGCGGGAGGCGGGGTGTCTCCGGCCCGGGCGAGAGGGGGCGACGAGGACCGCGACGCCGACCGTTTGTGCCGCCACCCTCCCTCCCTGCGTGAGTTGACATAATGTCGGTTATCGGCGAAGAACTCCGACGAGCAGGAACCAGACGAAAGCGCCTAGTCCGCAACGACAAGGACGCAGGACTCCGAGTGCCGGGCGGCCAGTGCTCGGTCGAACGTGGCGAGTTGACCCAAGCCGTGGCTTGCGAGGGCTGCGAGGTAGCTGTCCGTCACCTGTCGGTGCCCCTGAATCGTCGAAACGTCTACGTCGGTGTACGAGACCGAGTCCGGCCAGAATTCACACCGCTCAGATGTGCGCACGCCCTCGAGCACGGCCGCGGCGGTCTCCATCGACTCGCCGATACGCAGAAGGAACCGGATCAGGGCACCCTCGACCAGTGGACACACTGCGAATCGGCTCACCGTGGTGAGCCACGCGGTTGCACGCTCGTGATGCTCATGCTCGGCGACTGTGAGTGCGATGACGACGTTGGCATCGAGGAGGAATGTTGTCACTCGTCGTCCAGCGCGTCGGCAACTTCGTCCGCAGTGATTCGGCGACCGATCGAGAGCACAGGCAACCCGGACCTGGGGTCTGTCTGCAAGGTGACCGGCTCGTCGACCTGGGCGAAGCCGCGCACGGTCAGATCGGCGATCACAGCCGAGAGCGACTCCCCCCGGCGCTTGGCAAGCTCGACGGCGCGACGATGCACTGCTGGAGGCAGATCCACAGTCGTTCTCATAGCTGCATCATAGATGATTCACGCACGATGCACCAGGTGGCATGATCCGTTGGCCCGGGAGCCTTCAGCCCCCGACGTACGCCGCCAGGTGCTCGCCGGTGAGCGTCGAGCGTGACGCAACCAGGTCTGCCGGCGCGCCCTCGAACACCACACGACCGCCGTCGTGGCCGGCGCCGGGACCGAGATCGATGATCCAGTCGGCGTGTGCCATCACCGCCTGGTGGTGCTCGATCACGATCACCGACTTCCCGGAGTCGACGATCCGGTCCAGCAGGCCCAGCAGCTGGGCGACGTCTGCGAGGTGCAGGCCGGTCGTGGGCTCGTCGAGGACGAGGACGCCGCCCTTCTCACCCAGGTGCGTCGCCAGCTTCAGCCGCTGCCGCTCCCCACCCGACAGCGTCGTGAGCGGCTGCCCCAGGCTGACATAACCGAGACCGACGTCCGCCAGCCGCAGCAAGATCCGGTGGGCCGCGGGCGTCTTGGCCTCGCCGTCGCCGAAGAACGCCGTCGCCTCGTCGACCGACATCGCCAGCACCTCGCTGATGTCCTTGCCACCGAAGGTGTACTCGAGGACCTCCGGCTGGAACCGCTTGCCCTCGCAGGTCTCGCAGGGCGTGGTGACGCCGGCCATCATCGCCAGGTCGCTGTAGATGACGCCCGCGCCGTTGCAGGTCGGGCAGGCGCCCTCGGAGTTCGCGCTGAACAGCGCCGGCTTCGTGCCGGTCGCCTTGGCGAAGGCCTTCCGGATCGGGTCCAGCAGTCCGGTGTACGTCGCGGGGTTGCTGCGCCGCGAACCGCGGATGCCGCCCTGGTCGACGGCCACCACGCCGTCCCGACCGGCCACGGAGCCGTGGATCAGGGAGCTCTTGCCGGACCCGGCCACGCCGGTGACCACGGTCAGCACCCCGAGCGGGATGTCGACGTCGACGTCCTGGAGGTTGTTGGTCGACGCCCCACGTACCTCCAGGGTGCCCGACCCTGCTCGCACAGTCTCCTTGAGCCCGGCCCGGTCGTCGAGATGGCGGCCGGTGGTCGTGTCGCTCTTCCGGAGCCCGTCGACCGTGCCCTGGAAGACGATCTGGCCGCCCTCGGCGCCCGCCCCGGGCCCGAGGTCGACCACGTGGTCGGCGATCGCGATCGTCTCGGGCTTGTGCTCCACCACGAGCACGGTGTTGCCCTTGTCGCGCAGGCGGAGCAGGAGGTCGTTCATCCGCTGGATGTCGTGCGGGTGCAGGCCGATGGTGGGCTCGTCGAAGACGTAGGTGACGTCGGTGAGAGACGACCCGAGCTGTCGGATCATCTTCACCCGCTGCGCCTCGCCCCCGGACAGCGTTCCCGAGGGGCGCTCGAGCGACAGGTAGCCGAGCCCGATCTCCACGAACGAGTCCAGGGTCTCCCCCAGCGCCTCGAGCAGCGGCGCCGCCGACGGCTCCGACAGCGCCCGGAGCCACTCCGCCAGGTCGCGGATCTCCATGGCGCTCAGCTCGGCGATGTCCGCGCCGTTGATCCTGGACGACAACGCCTCCTTCGTGAGCCGGGTGCCTCCGCAGTCGGGGCACGTCGAGAACGTGACCGCGCGCTCGACGAACGCGCGGACATGCGGCTGCAGCGAGTCGACGTCCTTGGCCAGCATCGACTTCTGGATCTTCGGGATCAGGCCCTCGTAGGTGAGGTTGATGCCGTCGACCTTGATCTTGGTCGGCTCCTTGTACAGCAGGTCGTCGAGCTCGCGCTTGGTGTAGGCGTCGATCGGCTTGTCCATGTCGAAGAAGCCGCTGCCGCCGAAGATCCGGCCGTACCAGCCGTCCATGCTGTAGCCCGGGATCGTCAGCGCGCCCTCGCGCAGGGACTTGCTCGCGTCGTACAGCTGGGTGAGGTCCATGTCGTTGACGTCGCCGCGGCCCTCACAGCGCGGGCACATGCCGCCGAGGTAGACCTGCTTGCGGACCACGAGCCGCTGGCCGCGTCCCTTGTCGACCTGCATCGCGCCGCTCGCCGTGCGTGTCGGCACGTTGAAGGAGAACGCCGTGGGCGGCCCGACGTAGGGGTCGCCCAGCCTGCTGAACAGGATCCGGAGCATCGCGTAGGCATCGGTGGCGGTGCCGACCGTGGACCGTGCGTCGCTCCCCATCCGCTCCTGGTCGACGATGATCGCGGTCGTCAGCCCGTCGAGTACGTCGACGTCGGGTCGCGCCATGGACGGCATGAACCCCTGGACGAAGGCGCTGTAGGTCTCGTTGATCAACCGCTGCGACTCGGCCGCGATCGTGCCGAACACCAGCGAGCTCTTGCCCGAGCCGGAGATCCCGGTGAACGCCGTCAGCCGGCGCTTCGGAAGCTCGACGTCCACGTCCTTGAGGTTGTTGACGCGCGCGCCGGTGACCCGGATCAGGTCGTGGCTGTCGGCGGCGTGCGTCGAGGTGCTGCTGCCACGGCTCATCGTCTCTCCGTCCTTGGGGGCCTCGAGTCTGGTGAGGTCACGCTACGGGTGACCCGGAAGCCGGCCGCGGGGACCACGCTCGGGTCAGGACGCCGGTCGAGGGTGACGTGGTCGACGGCGGGCACGGCAGATCCCGCTTTCGTCTGGCTGGTCAGGCGTGGTCCGGTGGTGGCCGCGCACCTCACCGCCGGGTCGAGGCCGGGATGGCACATGACGGCGGATGGGTGCTACGGCCGCTGCTGGATGCGGACCAGGTTCCCGGCCGGGTCCCGGAACGCGCAGTCGCGGATCCCGTACGGCTGGTCGGTCGGCTCCTGCACGACCTCGACGTCGTTGCCCGCGACCTCCTCGAACGCCTGGTC
>JAICSC010000386.1 GCA_025937085.1 Nocardioides sp. | reverse complement strand
GACAGCTGGGGCCGCGGTTGTCGGCGTACACCGGGGAGTCTGCGGGCGTGTAGCCGCGCGGCTGGTGGGGCAGTGCCTCCAGCACGATGTGCAGGGTGAAGCCCCGGAAGGCCTCGGCCTCGCGCTTACCGGCGTTCACCAGGCCACCGAGCAGGCAGGGGTACTCCGGGGCGTAGCGGGCGAGCATCTGGGCCTGCGGGCGACTGACCTCGCCGAGCCGGATGATGTTGTCGCCGTTCGTGCTGAGGAAGTCGTGGGCGGTGTGGGAGAAGGACGACACGTCGGTGAACAACGTCTGGAGCTGCTGGTGGCGGTCCTCGAGGGTGCCGGTGGTCTTGATGGTGTTGCGCAGGATCTGCGCCACCTCCGGCATCACGTCGGCATAGGTGTTGGAGACGGTCGTGGTCAGTCGCAGGTCGTTCACGATCTGCGGTATCTGCGGGTTGATCCGCTTGAGGTAGTGGTCGACGGTCACCAGGTCTTGGCCCAGCGCCTCGCCCCGCCCCTCGAGCGCGGTCGAGATCGCGTTCAGGGTGAGGTTGAGGTCGGCCGGCTGGACCGTGCGCAGCAAGGGGTAGAGGTCGGCCAGCACCTTCTGGACCTCGACCGGGATGTCGGTGTGGGTGATGGTCTGGCCGACCTGGAGATGGTCGGACGACGGGGCGTCCGGCACCACGAGCGAGACGTACTTCTCGCCGAACAGTGTCTTGGGCACGATCGCGCCCGTGACGTTGCGCGGGATCGTGTGCAGCTGGCTGGGGAAGATCCCGAGCCGCACCTTCGCGCCCTGGTCGGTCGCGCTGAAGCCGAGCACCTGCCCGACGATCACGCCCCGGATCTTCACGTCGGCCCGGTCCGGCATCTGCAGCCCGATCGCCGGAGCGTCCAGCGTGACCTCGTCGAAGTGGGTGAACTTCTGGGTGAAGACGCCGTAGGTCAGCCAGATCCCCGCCAGCAGGAGGCAGATGAAGAGGATGCCCAGGGACTTGAGCCTGAGTCCGTTGAGGAGCGGAGCCCCGGCCATGTCAGCCCGCCAGCCTCACCGTGGTGGCGGCACCCCAGATCGCCATCGACAAGAAGAGGTCGATGACGTTGATCGCCACGATGCTCGTGCGGACCGCCTTGCCCACCGCGACGCCGACGCCGGCGGGCCCGCCGGTGGCGGTGTAGCCGTAGTAGCAGTGGATCAGGATCACTGTGACCGCGAAGACCAGCACCTTGCCGAACGACCAGAGGACGTCTCCGGGAGGCAGGAACTCGTGGAAGTAGTAGTCATAGGTGCCGGTGCTCTGACCGAAGAACTGCGTGACCGTCAGCCGCGTCGCGTAGTACGACGACACCAGCCCCACGACGTACAACGGGATGATCGCGATCAGTCCGCCGACGATGCGGGTGCTCACCAGGAAGGGCAGTGACGGCACCGCCATCACCTCGAGCGCGTCGACCTCCTCCGAGATGCGCATCGCGCCGAGCTGGGCGGTGAACCCGCACCCGACCGTCGCGGCCAGGGCGATGCCGGCGACCAGCGGCGCGATCTCACGGGTGTTGAAGTAGGCCGACACGAAGCCGGAGAAGGCGGCGGTGCCGATCTGGTTGAGCGCGGCGTACCCCTGCAGGCCGACCTCGGTGCCGGTGAAGAAGCACATCGCGGTGATGACACCGACCGTGCCGCCGATCACGGCCAGAGCACCCGAGCCGAGGGTCACCTCGGCCAGGATCCGCAGGATCTCCTTCTTGTAGCGGACCACCGTCTTCGGCGTCCACGCGAGGGCGCGCAGGAAGAACGCCAGCTCGCTGCCCAGGTCGTCCAGGGTGCGCAGAGGCTTCTCGTAGACCGCCTTGATGTTGGCCACGGCGATCAACCCGTCTTCGACGGGACGAGCTGGAAGTAGATCGCGCTCATCACGAAGTTGACGACGAACAGGAGCATGAAGGTCACGACCACCGACTCGTTGACGGCGTCGCCGACCCCCTTGGGCCCGCCACCGGCGTTCATCCCCTTGTACGACGCGACGATCGCGGCGATCAGGCCGAACACCAGTGCCTTGGCCATGCCCTGGTAGAGGTCGGGCAGCTGCGCGAGGGCTGTGAAGCTGGCGATGTAGGCGCCCGGCGTACCTCCTTGCAGGACGACGTTGAAGACGTAACCGCCGGCGACGCCCACGACGCTGACGAGCCCGTTCAGGAAGACCGCGACCAGCATGCAGGCCAGCACGCGCGGTACGACGAGGCGCTGGATCGGGTCGATGCCCAGCACCATCATCGCGTCGAGCTCCTCGCGGATCTTGCGCGCGCCGAGGTCGGCCGCGATCGCGGACCCGCCGGCGCCGGCGATCAGCAAGGAGGTCGCGATCGGTCCGGCCTCGCGGACGACGGCGAGCACGGAGGCCGATCCGGTGAACGACTGAGCCCCGAACTGCTTGATCAGGCCTCCCACCTGGAGCGCGATCACCGCGCCGAACGGAATGGCGACCAGAGCGGTCGGGATGATCGTCACCGAGGCGATGAACCAGGCCTGCTGGATGAACTCGCGGAACTGGAAGGGACGCCGGAACAGCCCGCGTCCGACATCGAGGCCGAAGGCGAAGAGCCTGCCCGCGGTCCCGACGGGGGCGAGGATCCGTGCGGCGGTCAGGTCAGCCACGGGCCACGCTCCCGGGGCTCATCGTCATCTTC
>JAICSC010000295.1 GCA_025937085.1 Nocardioides sp. | reverse complement strand
TGGGTGGCCCTCGGCCTGGTGGTGATGTACGCCGCGTCGTACGTCCTCGGCAGCCTCTACCCGTCCCTGACCTATCGCTACCGCGAACAGCCCAGCGCGGCCACGCTCGACCGCACCACCATCCAGCGCAACCAGGCCGCGACCCTGGCGGCGTTCGGGCTCGAGCACGGCGTGACGACCCAGGAGTTCGGGAGCCACGGCTCGGGCACGACGTCCGCCGCCGAAGCGCAGCGGACGGCGCAGATCCGCCTCCTCGACCCCAACCAGCTCACGCCGACCTTCAACGTCAAGCAGGAGCTCCAGGCCTACTACCGCTTCAAGTCGACCCTCGACATCGACCACTACCCGATCCAGGACCGCGACCAGGACGTCGCCATCGCGGTCCGCGAGCTGAACCTCGCCGGCATCTCGCGACAGACGTGGACCAACCAGCACCTCGTCTACACCCACGGGTACGGCGTCGTCGCGGCGCCGACCGACCGGATGGACGAGAAGACCGGGATCCCCGACTTCATCAACGGCGGGCTCCCGCCGAAGAACCAGATCCCGGTCACCCAGCCGCGCATCTACTTCGGTCAGAACTCTCCGTCGTACTCGATCGTCGGTGAGCCGAGGGGCAGCACCCAGCACCTCGAGTTCGACTACCCGAGCTCCACCGGCAACGCGCAGGGCGTCCGCACGACGTACGACGGCGGCGGCGGCATCCCGATCGGATCCCGCTTCACGCGCCTGCTGTACGCCGTGCAGCTGGGCGACCCGAACATCTTCTTCTCCGGCGACGTCAACAGCGGCTCGCAGCTGCTGACCGTGCGCAACCCGCGGGCACGCGTCGCCAAGGTCGCGCCGTGGCTCACCCTGGACGGCGACGTCTATCCCGCCGTGGTCGACGGGAAGGTGCAGTGGGTCGTGGACGGCTACACGTCGTCCTCGAACTACCCGAACTCACAGCAGGTCAACCTGCGCGCTTCGACGACCAGCTCGCTGACGCGGTCGGGCTCGACGGTGGTGCAGCCGAACAGGTCGGTGAACTACCTGCAGAACTCGGTGAAGGCCGTCGTCGACGCCTACACCGGGCGGGTGACGCTCTACGAGTGGAACCAGGACAACGCGCCCGACCCGCTGTTGAAGACCTGGGAGAACGCCTTCCCCGGTCTGGTCAAGCCGGAGTCGGACATCCCGACCGCGCTGCTGCCGCACCTGCGCTATCCGCAGGACCTGTTCGACGTGCAGCGGAGCCTGCTCACGCAGTACCACGTCACCGACCCCGGCGACTTCTACAACGGCAGTGCGTTCTGGAAGGTGCCGAACGACCCGACCGTGGCTGCGACCAACAGCCTCAACTCCGCCGGCACGGGCGGGTCCAACCCGACCATGCCGTCGGCGTACATGTCCCTCTCGCCGACCGGTGACGGCACTGGCGTCTACTCGCTGTCGACTCCGATGGTGACGCTGAACTACCGCGACCTCGCCGGCTTCCTCAGCGTCAACGCCACGCCGGGTCCCGACTACGGCAAGTTCACCTTGCTGGAGTTCCCGGCCGGGCAGCAGTTCGAGTCGCCGGCCCAGATCCAGAACGACATCGAGTCCGACAACGTCATCTCCAAGGCGCTCACGCTGCAGCGCGGCGGCAACTCCAAGGTGGTGCTGGGCAACCTGCTCACGATCCCCTTGGCGGGCAAGGTGCTGTACGTCGAGCCCGTCTACACCCAGGCCCAGGGCGGGAACTCGTTCCCGATCCTTCGTCACGTGATCGCGGTGTACGGCGACGGCCAGCCCGCGTTCAAGTCCACCCTCGCCGCCGCCCTGAAACAGGCCATCGCCAACGACGCCGCGGTCGGGTAGCACCGCCGCCCCTTGGGATAGTCCCTGACAAGATGGCTGGGTCCGAGCTGCCGACCCAGCCATCTTGTCAGGGACTATCCATTCTCAACCCATCGGTTGACAACCCGTCGCCGGGCGGCTACGGTCGTATTCAATCGAATGGTTGAAGAAAGGGTCGAGATGGCCGACCAGCTCTCCCGGGTCTTCGCCGCCCTGGCCGACCCCACTCGTCGAGACATGGTGGCGCGGCTGACCGACGGCGACGCCACGGTCGGCGACCTCGCCGCGCCGTACGACGTGAGCCTCCAGGCGGTCTCCAAGCACCTGAAGGTGCTCGAGGGGGCCGGCCTGGTCACCCGCAGCCGGGAGGCGCAGCGACGGCCGGTCCACCTGGAAGCCGAGGTGTTCGAGCTGATGACGAACTGGATCGAGCGCTACCGCCAGCGAGCCGAGGAGCGCTACCAGCGCCTGGACGACGTCCTGGCCCAGATGAACGACCCGACCGGCGAAACGACCGAGACCGACACACCCATGGAGGGAACCGCATCATGAGCACCGCACCCGCTGACACCCGATACGACCAGGCCGCGATCGAGGCCGACCAGACCGTGCCGATGATCCACATCTGGCGCGACTTCGCCGGCACGCCGGAGCAGCTCTTCCGGGCGCACACCGACCCCGAGCTGTTCGCCCGGTGGATCGGGCCGGAGCACACGAGCGCCGAGATCCTCGAGTGGGACCCGACCGACAACGGCAAGTGGCGCTTCGCCGGCGGCGGCGAGGGCGAGGAGCGCTTCTACTTCCGCGGCAGCTTCCACACCGTGCGCCCGGACAAGATCGTCCAGACCTTCACTTGGGAGGCCATGCCCGACGGCGTCGCGCTCGAGACGGTGACGTTCGAGGACCTCGGCGACGGCCGCACCCGACTGCACGCCACCTCCTTGTGCGAGTCCTTCGAGGACCGCGACGCCTGGCTGCGCAGCGGCATGGAGGTCGGTGTCAACGACGGGTACGCCGCCATCGACCGCCTGCTCGCCGACGGCACGCTCTGACCCACCCCGGCCCGGCCGAGCCGCTGCAGCGTCGGTGTCAGAGCAGCTCGTGACGGTACGGCGGGTCGGCGCCGGGCCGCGAAACCGTGATCGCGGCGGCGGTGGCGGCGTGGCGTAGCACGTACTCGATGTCGTCGCGGCCCAGCCCGGTGAGGCGCCCGCCGAGCGCGTCGACGTCCCACAGCGCGTCGAGGACGGCAGCACCGAAGGTGTCGCCGGCGCCGATCGTGTCGGACACCTCCGCCTCGGCGGCCGGGACGTCGACCCGGCCGCTGTCGCCGAACCATGTCGCACCGTGGCGCCCGCGCGTGACCACCACGGCCGAGGGACCGAGGCTGCGGAGTCGGTCGACCACCTGCTCCGCGGACTCTCCGGGGCAGAGCACCCCGAGGTCCTCGTCCGACGCCTTCACCAGGTCGGCGAGGGCGACGAGATCCTCCACGGCGCGCACCACCTCCGGCCCGTTCCCGGTCACGGCCGGCCGGAGGTTCAGGTCGTAGCTGACCGTGGCGTTGGGACGCAGCGCCTCGACGAGGCGGCGTACCTCGGTCGCGCCGGGCTCGAGCACCGCGCCGATCGAGCAGGTGTGCACGGCGACCGGGGCGAGGTCCGGCACCTGGTTCAGCCGCCACTCGATGTCGAAGGTGTACGACGCACCGCCGTCCGGGCCGATGGTCGCGCGCGCGGTCGCCGTCCGCGCCAACGCGTGGGCGTCACCGACCACTCCGACGGCGGACTGGTTGAGGTGGCGGGCCAGCACCGCGCCGCGCGCGTCGTCGCCGTACGCCGTCAGGAACTGAACCGGCCGACCGAGCCTGGCCAGCGCTACCGCGACGTTCGCCGCGCTCCCGCCCGCATGCTCCACGGTCGTGCCGTCGGGTCGTTCGACCACGTCGACCAACGACTCGCCGACCACCAACACGCCTGCCATGCCCACTACCCTGTCGCACCGGGCCCCCGGGATGCACACTGTCGCCCATGACGACGCTCGAGACCAGGACCCCGAGGCGCCGTGACCAGCCGTTGGTGATGTGCGCCCTCGTAGCCGCGGTGGTGGTGGCGGGTTACCTGGCCTACTTCCAGCTGATGACCCACACGGTTCCCCATCTCTACGGCCACTGGCCGACCGGGTTCATCGGACTGCTGCAGTTCCTGGTCGAGGTCTCGCCGTACGCGCTCTTCGCCGTGGTCCTGCTCGCCTGGGGCCGGAGCCTTCGCCGGCGCCTGGCGGGCGCCGTCTGCGCGCTCGTCGCCGGCGTCGCGGACTGGGGCATCCAGTACGCCTTCGACAAGCTGATCTACGAGCGGGGCCATTTCACCCAGACCAATGCTCGGGTCTTCGACTGGACGATGACGCTGCTGATCCCGACCCTGGTCGCCCTGGCCTGGGGCCTGGCGCGGAGATCGGGCCGAGCCTGGCCGGTCGGCGTGCTCGTGGCACCCGCTCTGGCATGGGCCCGCCACATGCTGCAGTTCCACAACTCGGACTTCCAGTCGTGGGAGTTCCACCACGGTCAGTGGTGGGTCGTGCGGCTCGAGTTCATCGCGCCGATGGTGGCAGCCTGCCTGGTGTGCTGGTTGATCGAGGTCGCCACGGGCACATCCGAAATGCGGTCGTCCGCCTGAGGTGTGGACAGGGCCACACGTCAGGCGGAC
>JAICSC010000254.1 GCA_025937085.1 Nocardioides sp. | reverse complement strand
CTCGACGACCACCTCCGCACTGCCGCGATCAAGGCCGGTGCCCGGGCCCTGGACGGCGTCCGCGCGGTCGACGTACGCCGCGACGGCGGCCGGGTCTCGTCCGTCGTGTTCACCCGCGGGGAGGAGGCTCTCGAGGTCGACTGCCGGCGGCTGGTCGTCGCCGACGGCGTCCGCTCCCCGCTCGGAAAGGTGCTCGGCCGCGAGTGGCACCGCGACACCGTGTACGGCGTGGCGGGTCGCGCCTACGTCGCCTCGACCATGGCCGACGACCCGTGGATCAGCTCACACCTCGAGCTCCGCGGAGACCGGGGAGAGCTGCTGTCCGGCTACGGCTGGATCTTCCCGCTGGGCTCGTCGTCCGGCACCGCCGAGGTGAACCTCGGTGTCGGCACCTTGTCCACGGCCAAGCGCCCGGCGGACCTCCAGGTACGTCGGCTGATGGCGACGTACGCCGATCGCGTGCGCGACGCCTTCGGCCTCGGCGACGAGCTACGGGCTCCCACCAGCGCGCTGCTGCCGATGGGTGGTGCCGTGAGTGGTGTCGCGGGTCCGAACTGGGCGCTCGTCGGCGACTCCGCTGCCTGCGTCAACCCGCTCAACGGCGAAGGCATCGACTACGGCCTCGAGGGAGGGCGTCTGGTCGCCGAGCTGATCGCCGAGGATGCCGACGGCGACAACCTGGCCGCCGCCTGGCCCGCCACTCTCGCCGACCACTACGGCGAGGCGTTCTCGATCGCCCGACGACTGGCCGGGCTGGCCACCGTGCCACGTGTCCTGGCGACGATCGCTCCGGGCGGGATGCGCAGCGACTGGTTGATGACGCTGGCCCTGCGCTTCATGGGCAACCTGGTCACCGACGACGACCGCGACCGCGCCGCCCGGGTCTGGCGGTGGGCCGGTCGACACTCGTACACCCGGGACGCGAGGCCCCCCTTCGCCTGACAGGATGGATCGTCGTCCGTCCCGAGGAGGCCCTCCATGCCGAAGCCCCTGCCGAAGGTGCAGCGGGTCGCGGCGTACGGACTGATCCTCCGGGACGACCGGATCCTGCTGACCAGGCTGGCGCGCCGCATCACGGCCGACGAGCGCTGGCACCTGCCGGGCGGCGGCGTCGACCACGGCGAGGACCCCCGCGACGCGCTGGTGCGCGAGATCCGCGAGGAGACCGGGCTCGCGGCAGAGGTCGGCGAGACGGCACACGTCTACTCGGCGCACCGCCCCTCGATGTGGCGTCAGGGGCGGCGCTGGGACTACCAGGCACTGCGCATCGTGTACGACGCGTGGGTGCCGGCCGACGCCCCGGAACCCCGAGTGGTCGAGGTCGACGGGTCGACGGTGGCCGTGGCCTGGCATCCTGTGGCCGATGTCGGGTCGGGGAGGCTCCCGGTCACCGACATCGTCACCGCGGCGCTGGCCGATCACCGTCCGGTCCGGCGGCAGCGGATCGCGGTCTACGCGCTCGTGCGACGGGGAGACCTCGTCCTGCTGACCCGGATCTCGCCACTGGGTGCGTATCCCGGCGCCTGGACCCTTCCCGGCGGCGGGCTCGACCACGGGGAGTCACCGCGCGACGGGCTGGCACGCGAGCTGCGTGAGGAGTGCGGCCTCGACCTCGAGGTCGGCGATCTGCTCGACGTGCACGACACCCACTTCGAAGGCACGGCCCCCTCCGGTCGCCGGGAGGACTTCCACGGCGTCCACCTCGTCTTCCGGGGGTCGGTTCCGGCCGACGCCGAGCCGCGGGTCGTCGAGACGCACGGCACCACCGACGCCGTCGCCTGGGTCCCCGTCGCCGACATCGGGTCCGGCGAGGTCCGGACCCTCGACGTCGTGAGGGCGGCGCTGGAGGCCGACACCTAAACTGTCCCGGTGAACCCCCGACACCGGCGACTCGTCATCCCGGTCGCCCTGGCGGGGCTGCTCCTGATCGTGGTCATCGCCGCCGTGGTACGACGTTGAGGTCACGATGAGCGAACCCCTGCTCCGCGCCCTCACCAGACTGCGCGGGGTCGTCCTCGACGACGAGACCCTGGTCCGCGCGGTGGCGTCCGGCCGGCAGCGCGGCACGCAGCCGCCCTGGCGACGCGTCGAGCTGAGATACGTCGACCTCAAGGCCGGCCGGCGGCTCCAGGTCACGGCGTACGACGACGCCCAGGCACATACCAGCAACCACGCCGTCGGCGACGACGCGACGCGGGCGCTCGACGACCTCCTCGACCAGCCGTTCGGCAACTGGCACGTCGAGACCTCCACCGAGACCCATCAGCTGCGGGTCACCAAGAAGGGCGCGGCAGTCGTGCACACCCGGGCGCGGGAGACCGAGCAGGAGGTGGACCACGACCACGATCGCGACAAGGGCCGGTTGCTGGCCGAGGACGATCCGGTGTTCCGGGCGCTGGGGCTGTCCGACCACGAGGGGCGGATGAAACCCAGCCGCCAGGGGAAGTACCGACAGGTCGAGGAGTTCCTCCGGATCCTCGACGCCTCGATCACCGACGCCCTCGGCAAGGGTCAGCTGCGGACACCGACGCCGGAGGAGCCGCTGCAGATCGTCGACCTGGGCTGCGGCAACGCCTACCTGACCTTCGTCGCCGAGCGGTATCTGAGCCACATCCGCGACCTCCCGGTCCACCTGACCGGGATCGACCAGCGCGAGCAGTCGCGGGCCCACAACCAGAAGATCGCCGGCGAGCTGGGGGTGGACGCGACGTTCGTCTCCTCGTCGATCGGCGACGCGGAGCCCGGCGTACGACCCGACGTCGTGCTGGCCCTGCACGCGTGTGACACCGCGACCGACGACGCACTCGCGCGGGCGGTCCGGTGGGAGACGCCGCTGGTCCTGGCTGCTCCGTGCTGCCACCACGACATCGCGGCCCAGCTCCGCAAGCGGCCGGCCCCCGCGCCGTACGCGATGATCACCAGGCACGGCATCCTCCGCGAGCGCTTCGCCGACACCCTCACCGACGGGCTGCGGGCGTCCCTGCTGCGGCTCGCGGGCTACCGCGTCGACGTGATGCAGTTCGTCGGCAGCCGGCACACGCCGCGCAACACGCTGCTCCGGGGCGTCCGCACCGGGAGTCCGGTTACGGGTGGGTCCGCGCGACACGAGTACGACGAGCTGGTCGAGACCTGGGGCGTCCGGCCGCGCCTCGGCGAGCTGCTCGACCGGTCGTGAGGGGCCGGCGCGGGCAACCAATGGGGTGGCGCATCAGCCAGCCGCTGGCCGGGCTCGCGATCGCCGCCCCTCTCGCGCTCGGGGTCGCGGCGACACCGTCGGCACGGCACGGTGACCGGGTGTTCACCTTCACCGACGCGGCGATCGTCGAGGCGAGCGGGCTGGTCGTCGAGGACGGGCTGTTCCTGACCACCAACGACTCGGGGGACACCGGCCGGGTCTTCGCCGTCGACCGGTCCGGGCACACGGTCGGCGTCACCCACTGGTCGGACGACCCGACCGACACCGAGGCGCTGGCGCCGGGCGGGCACGGGTTCGTCTGGGTCGGTGACATCGGCGACAACACGGGACGACGCTCGTCGATCGAGATCGCCCGGGTCCCGGTCGGATCCGTGGCCCGGACGGTCCGCCCCACGACGTACCGGCTCCGCTACCCCGACGGTGCCACCGACGCCGAGACGCTCCTGCGCGATCCGGTCTCCGGGCGGCTGTACGTCGCGAGCAAGAGCGTCTTCGGCGGCGTCCTGTACGCCGTACCCGAGCACCTCGACGCGTCCGGCACCAACCGGCTCGATCCCGTCGGACGGGTCCTCCCTGTGGCCACCGACGGATCGTTCTTCCCCGACGGCAAGCACCTGATCGTGCGGAACTACTCCACCGCGGTGGTCTATGCCTGGCCGTCGATGCAACCGGTCGGGTCGTTCGCGTTGCCCTCCCAACACCAGGGCGAGGGGATCTCGGTCGCGGCGGACGGCAAGGTCTATGTCACCTCCGAGGGACCTCGGGCGCCCGTGCTAGAAGTGACCCTGCCACCCAGGATCCGGGCCGCGGTGGTTCCCGCGGTCTCGGCCGGGCCGGCCAGCGACTCTCCCTCGGCGTCGGCCGGCACAGCCATCTCGTCCCCCACCGATCCGGCCGAGGTCGAGCCGACCTCCCGGGACGCCTGGCCCTGGGTGATGGGAGGTCTCCTCGCGGTCGTGGCCTTCGTCGTCTTCCTCCGTGCCATTCGCCCCCGCTGAGCAGAGGGAGAGCGGATCCGTTCTGAACCGCTTCGGCCCGGCCGGGCATGGGTTGTCGGACGGGTGGTTACGGGGGCGGCATGGCGCGGCTGCGGCGGAGCTCACCGGACGACACCGGGTGGACCCGTCGCCGGGCCGGGAAGGGGTTCGTCTACCTCGACCAGGACGGTGGACGGTTGTCGGGGGAGGACACCGAGCGGGTCAAGGGTCTGGTGATCCCGCCGGCGTGGGAGGACGTCTGGATCTGTCCGCTGCCGAACGGCCACCTCCAGGCGGTCGGGACCGACGATGCGGGACGCCGGCAGTACCTCTACCACCCCGACTGGCGCACCCAACGGGACGCCGCCAAGCACCTGCGGATGCTGGAGTTCGGGCGAGTGTTGTCGAGGGCGCGCGAACGCGTCGTCACCGACCTCGGCGCCGACGGCATGTCACGCGACCGCGCGTGCGCGATCGCCGTACGACTGCTCGATCTCGGCTACTTCCGGATCGGCAACGACGTGTACGCCGACCAGTACGGCAGCTTCGGCCTGACCACGCTGCAGCGACGCCACGTCCGCAAGCACGACTCGTCGCTCGTCTTCTGCTTCGTCGGCAAGTCCGGCGTCGAGCACGAGGTCACCATCGACGACCCGGCCACGGTCGAGGCGCTCGACCTGATGCGTCAGCGCCGGGCCCCGGCCGACCGGAACCTGCTGGCCTGGAAGGAGCGCGGGCGGTGGCACGACCTCGGCGCCGACCACGTGAACGAGTACATCCGGTCGGCGACCGGGATGGACGCCACGGCCAAGGACTTCCGCACCTGGCACGCCACGGTCATTGCGGCCGCGGCGCTCGCCGAGAGCGACGAGCCCGGCACCAGCAAGGCGTCGCGGAAGCGAGCCGAGGTGGCGGCGATGAAGGAGGTCGCGGAGTTCCTCGGCAACACGCCGGCCCAGGCGCGCGCGTCGTACGTCGACCCGCGGGTCGTCGACGCCTACGAGGAGGGCCGCACGATAAGGACCGCCGTACGCCGACGGCTCGCGTCACCGGACGCCCGCCAGCAAGCGCTCGAGCGGGCGGTGCTCCGCCTGCTGCGAGACGCCTGATCGGCGGCAGCGGCAGGCGCAGCGTCAGCGTCAGCGACAGACGAACACTGTGCCCCATCTCGTCGCAGTGCCGTCGCAGGGCCGTCGCAGTGCCGTCGTAGTGCCGTTGCAGGGTCGCAGGGGCGTCGCAGGGGCCATCGTCCTGGGGGACCATGGGCACATGGAGCTCACCGTGGTCCAGGGCGACATCACCGAGCAGGACGTCGACGCCGTCGTGAACGCCGCCAACCGGGCGATGCGCGGCGGTG
>JAICSC010000173.1 GCA_025937085.1 Nocardioides sp. | reverse complement strand
GGGCCGCTTGGTGCTCGATCAGGCTCTGCTGCACGGGATTCGGCCCGTCGGCAGCGAGTCCTTCGACGGTGACGACGCTCGCGCCGGCCGCCTGCCAGAGCGGGGTGTCGCAGGACTGGACGGCCTTCTCGTCGAGCAGCACCGTGCACGCGCCGCACAGTCCCTGGCCGCAGCCGAACCGCGAGCCGACCAGGCCGAGTGCGTCGCGCAGGACCGTCAGCAGCGGGGTGTCGTCGGGACGGTCGACCTCGACCGGCTCCCCGTTCACCGTCAGTGTCGTCACCGTTGCTCCCCGAACACGGCCGGATGGTGGCCCAGCTCGATCCGGGTACGCCGGATGTGGCCCTCCAGGAACCGCTCCGCGTCGGCCGGGTCGCGGCGTACGACGGCGTCGAGCAGCAGCCGGTGCTCGGCGTTCACCACCCACATCCGGGCCTGTCCGCCCATCGCGACGAACGCGCGGCGGTAGTGTTGGGTGGAGTTCCACAGCCGCGTCACCATCGCGTTCAGCGAGTCGATGTGGCAGCCGGAGTAGGTGCCGAGGTGGAACTCCCGGTCGAGCTCCAGGAACCGGTCGAGGTCCGTGTTCGCCTCGATCTGCTGCTGCACTCCCTCGAGTCGGGCGTGGTCGTCGCCGCTCAGCAGCGGCAGGCTCTCGGTGAGCGCCAGCGGCTCGAGCCGCTCGCGCATCCGGTAGACCACGTCGACCTCGTGCATCGACAGCCGCGGCACCCGCGCGCCCTTGTTCGTCCGGTGCTCGGTCAGGCCCTCGGCCTCGAGCATCCGCAGCGCCTCCCGCACCGGCAGCCGGCTCGCACCGAGCCGGTCGGCGATGTCCTCCTGCCGGATCCGGTCGCCGGGCTTGAGCTCGTCACGCAGGATCAGGTCGCGGAGGTACGCCGCGACCCGGGCCGAGGCGGCTCCCACCCCGTCGGTCGAGATCGTCGTGCTCACGCTTCCACCCGCTCCCGGTCCCAGGCCTTGCCGCCGGGGTAGGAGACCAGCTCGAACTGCATCCCCCACGGGCTGAGGAAGTAGATCCACCGGTTGCCCTCGGCCGGGCCCCGGCTGGCCGTGGGGCCCTCGAGCACCCGCACCCCGTGCTCGTCGAGGTGGGCGATCGCGGCGTCGAGGTCGTCGACGTACAACGCGACGTGGTGGCCGCCGATGTCGCTGTTGCGCGGCATGGACGTCGCCGCGTCGGCCTGGTCGGGGGAGACGTAGTGGAACACCTCGAACACCGCGTGCTCGCCGAGACGGAACCAGCGGTTCTCGACCATCTCCGCGCGCGGGTGGACGTTGAGATGGGTCGCCATCCAGTCGGTGTCGTCGTCGCGGAACGGGCCGAGGGAGTAGAGGTACTCGCAGCCCAGCACCTCGACCAGCCAGCGGTGGGCCTCGTCGAGGTCGGGCACGGTGAAGCCGACGTGGTCCAGCCGGCGCAGCCCGGGCAGGCCCATGCGTCGCTCCCTCGTCGGTCGAGCTTGCTTCGTCGGTTGAGCTTGTCGAAACCAATCGGATCCCAAAGCTCAGAAAACCACGCCCAGGGGGTGCTGTCCAGCAGCCTAGGCTGGATTTTGGATCCAATCGTGTGTCATCGTGCGGTGAGAGCGAAGGAGTCCGCCATGCCCGAGCACCGCCCCCTCGAGCCGGCGTCGCCCTGGGTGGAAATCGTCACGACAGACGCCGACTGGGACGCCGCAAACCCGGACCTGTTGCGCTCGATCTGTGCACACCTGGTGTGGATCCGGGCGTTCGAGCAGTACGTCCTCGACCTCGCCGGCGCCGGCCTCATCCACGGACCCGCCCACTCGAGCATCGGCCAGGAGGGCGGCGCCGTCGGGTCGGTCCTGGCGCTCACCAGCGAGGACACGGTCAACGGCTCCCACCGCGGACACCATCAGTTCCTGGCCAAGGCGCTGCACCACGTCGAGCCGAAGGGCCTGGACCCGCTCGCCGCTCCGAGTGACGACGTACGCCGCGTCCTGCTGCGGACCCTGGCCGAGATCGCGGGGCTCGACCGGGGCTGGTCGCACGGCCGCGGCGGGTCGATGCACCTGCAGTGGAAGGAGGCCGGCGCGATGGGTACCAACGCCATCGTGGGCGGCGGCGTACCGCAGGCGGCCGGCTTCGCGTGGGCCCATCGGCACGCGGGCACGGACGCCGTCTCGGTCACCTACTTCGGCGACGGCGCGGCGAACATCGGCTCGACCCTCGAGTCGATGAACCTCGCCTCGGCGTGGGACCTGCCCGTCTGCTTCTTCATCGAGAACAACCGGTACGCCGTGTCCACGACCGTCGAGGAGGCCACCGGCGAGCCGCGGCTCTCCTCGCGTGGACCCGGCTTCGGGATCGCGGCCTGGAAGGTCGACGGTATGGACCCGCTCGCGGTCCACCTGGCGATGACCGAGGCGGTCGAGCGGATGCGGCGGGGCCAGGGCCCGACGGTCGTCGAGGCCGACACCTATCGCTTCTTCCACCAGAACGGCGGGTTCGCCGGGAGCGCGTTCGGTTACCGCACCAAGGAGGAGGAGCAGGAGTGGCGGGCGCGCGACCCGCTCAGCCAGACCGCAGCGCACCTGGCGCGGCGCGGGATCCTCGGCGAGGAGGAGATGGCCGAGGCGCGGGCGCAGGCCAAGGCCGTGCTGGAGGAGATCGGGTCGGAGCTGTTCGAGGCCGACCCCGACGGCAAGCCCGGCGCGCGCCGGGTCAGGCCGGCCGAATGGCCCGACCCCGACTGGGTCGACGTCGGGGTGCGCGGTGATCTCTCCGAGCTTGCCGACGCACCGGTCGTCACCGACGAGTCGTCGACCGCGGTGGCCGACACCAAGTTCATCGACGCGGTCGCGACCGTGATGGGTCGGCGGATGGAGACCGACCCCGGGATCGTTGTGCTGGGCGAGGACGTGCATCGGCTCAACGGCGGGACGAACGGCGCGACCCGCGGCCTGAGCGACCGGTTCCCGGGTCGCGTCCTCGGCACCCCGATCAGCGAGAACGCGTTCGCCGGGCTGGCCGGCGGCATCGCGCTCGACGGCCGTTCCATCCCCGTGGTGGAGTTCATGTACGCCGACTTCATGTGGGTCGCGGCCGACCAGCTGTTCAACCAGATCGCCAAGGCGCGGCACATGTACGGCGGCACCGGCGCCGTCCCGCTGGTGCTCCGCAGCAAGGTGGCGATGGGCACCGGCTACGGGTCGCAGCACTCGATGGACCCGGCCGGGATCTTCGCGACCTCCGCTGGCTGGCGGATCGCCGCGCCCAGCACGCCGTACGACTATGTCGGGCTGATGAACACGGCGCTCCGCCTCCAGGACCCGGTCGTGGTGCTCGAGCACGTCGACCTCTACACCTCCACCGGGCCCGGACCTGTCGACGACTGGGACTACTGCCTGCCGGTCGGAAGGGCCGCAGTCCGACGGCAGGGGACGGACGTCACCGTGCTCACCTACCTGGGGATGACGCCGTACGTGCTCGGCGCGGTCGAGGAGTACGGCGAGGTCGACGCCGAGCTGATCGACCTGCGCTGGCTGGACCGGGCCAGCATCGACTGGGACACGATCGAGCACAGCCTGACGAAGACCAACCAGGTCCTGATCGCCGAGCAGGGCGCGCTGGGCACGTCGTACGGCGGGTGGCTGGCCGACGAGATCCACCGCCGGTTCTTCGACCTGCTCGATGCGCCGGTCTGGCGGGTCACCGGTGGCGAGGCGTCGCCGTCGATCAGCAAGGTGCTCGAGCGGGCCGCGATCGCGCAGCAGGACGAGGTCGTCGCGGTGCTCGCCGAGATCGCGAGGTACTGACCATGGCGCGGGTGCTGCGGATGCCCGGCGTCGCGGCGAACGCGACCGACGCGGTGCTGTCGGAGTGGCTGGTGCAGGAGTCCGCCGACTTCGCGGCCGCCGACCCGATCGCAACGATCGAGACCGAGAAGGCCGCGGTCGACGTGGAGGCTGACGCGGCCGGTCGGGTGCTCAAGACGCTGGTGCCGCCGGGGGCTCAGGTCGAGGTGGGAGACCCGATCGCGGTGCTCGGTGACCCGGGCGAGCAGGTCGACGACCTCGAGGCGTTGTTGACGTCGCTGGGTGTCGCTCCCGCGACGGACGTCGTCGTACCGCATCGTCGCGAGGTGCCCGAGCCCGCTGCCGACGGGAGGGTGTTCGCCAGCCCTCTCGCGCGGAAGCTGGCCAAGGACGCCGGGCTCGGCATCGAGGAGATCACCGGGACCGGGCCGCGCGGACGGGTGCTGCGGCGCGACGTCGAGGCGGCGGCGCGATCGGTGGTCGAGGAGGGCGCTGCGCCGCTGGTCGAGGAAGGCGCCCTGGCGCCTGTCTCGAGACCCCGGAGCCGAAGCGCGACGTACGACGAGCTCCCGCACTCGCGGATCCGCCGTGCCACCGCCCGCCGGCTCACCGAGAGCCAGCAGCAGGCACCGCACTTCTATGTCCGGGCGACGGTCCGGGCCGAGGCGCTGCTCGCGCTGCGCGCGGAGATCAACGGTGACGAGGCGATCCGGATCTCGCTCAACGATCTGGTCGTGAAGGCCGTCGGCGCCGCACACGAGCGGGTGCCGGAGATGAACGTGACCTGGACGCCCGACGCCGTACGCCGCTACCGGACCGTCGACGTCGCGGTCGCCGTCGCCACCGACCGCGGGCTGCTGACCCCGGTGGTCCGCGACGTCAGGGCGACGAGGATCTCGGCTCTCTCGGCCTCCGTCCGCGACCTCACCGAGCGGGCCCGCGCGGGCAGGCTCACCCAGGACGACCTCGAGGGCGGCTCGATCTCGGTGACCAATCTCGGGATGTACGGCGTGGAGGAGTTCGCCGCGGTCATCAACCCGCCACATGCCGCGATCCTGGCGGTCGGCGCGGTCCGCGACGAGCCGGTGGTCGAAGATGGTGCGGTCGTCCCGGGCAGGGTGATGACGCTGACCCTGTCCGTCGACCACCGCCCGGTCGACGGCGTCGTCGCGGCCCGCTGGCTGGCCGTGCTCGAGGAGCTCCTCGAGCACCCAGCTCGAATCCTCGCTTGAGGGCCTCGCCCATCACGGGAACGATCATCGGACGGGTCATACATCCGGACCTGCCCGGGCCGTACCCTAACCAGACCCGGAGGCGAGGCACCGACTTGCAGCGGGGCGGCCCATTTCGCGGCCTTTGCCGCGATGGACCTTCGTTCCAACCCAGTCTTCTCAGCGCTGGGGGTCCTCCGACTCTTGGCTGGACACCGCCCGTCTCAGCCAGCTTCTGAAGCGCTGGAGTCCCGGGTCGCGGGTGAGCGCCGAGGGCCACTGGAGGACGTAGCCTCTGCTCGGCGTGGTGACTAGGGGGCCGACTTCGAGCAGAAGTCCGCGCCGTAGATGGTCCCCCATCAGGGTGCGCCAGCTCAGCAGGACGCCGTTGCCGCTGATGGCGAGCGGGACCGCGCTGCCGTAGGTGGGGTACACCACCGTCTCGGAAGGTCTGACGTATGTCAGACCGTTCCCGGCGAACCATGCTGCCCAGTCCTGCCAGTTCCGACCGGAATGGTCGACGTGCAGCAGGGGCGCGGTGAGCAAGGCGTTGGCGGGCGAATGCCGCGTGAGACCCAGCTGGCTGGCCAGGCCCGGAGAGGCGACGGGGACCACGGCCTCGGTGACCAACCGTTCCGAACACATCCCCGGCTGGGAACCTTCTGCGAAACGAACGCTCACGTCATGGTCGACGTCGGCGAGTTCGCGCTCGTGGTCGAAGATGCTGAGCTGTATGTCCGTAGGTGCGACGGCGCTCCGCATTTCGTCCAAGCGCGGCACGAACCAGCTCTCGGCAACCGAGGGCTGGACAGCGACTCGCAGTTGGTCCAGGTGCCCCCGCCGTCGGGACAACCGAGCCTCCAAGAGGTCGAACGCTTCGGTGACGGCCTGGTGCAGCAAGGCCCCCTCGCGGGTCAGCTCCGAGCGGTTGCTCTCCCTGACAAAGAGCGCGGTCTTCAGCGAGCCTTCCAAGGCCTTCATCTGCTTGGAAACCGCAGGCTGAGACATGCCGAGCTCGGCGGCTGCGGCCGTGAAGCTACCGAGCCGACCCACCGCCTCGAAGGCAGCCAGCCGCTGAAGGTGCCCGACCGTCCGGACCAGCGAGCGCACCAGGCCTCCGATCTGCAGCCCACCCCAACCTCTGGTTAGACCAGGCTAGCCAACGGGCATCTGTCCGGGCGGCCACCGCGCCCCTAGGCTCCGCCGTGATGGAGCTCTCGTGCACACGTCTCACGCCCGCGCTCGGGGCGACCGCACAGCTGCCGCACGAAGCAGGGGGGATCTCCGACGAAGCGGCCGACCTGGTCCATGACGCCCTCATCAAACACTCAGTGCTGGTCTTTCCCCGCGCCGGCCTCGATCCAGGCCGCATGGTGCAGCTCGGACAGGCGTTGGGCACCCTCGGCGCCCGGCACCACTCCTACGCCACGCACCCCGACTACGATGACGTCGTCGTACTGACCTGGGGAGGCGACCAGAAGCCAGACGCGGCCGAGTGGCACTCCGACATGACCTACCGCGGCACCCCACCGTTCGCATCGATCCTGAAGGCGGTGGAGGTTCCTCCGGTTGGTGGCGACACGCTGTGGGCCAGCATGTTCGCGGTGCACGATGCCCTTGACCCGGGAATGCGGCGCGACCTCGAACAGCTCGAGGCCGTCCACGACATGGGAGCGTTTCGAACCGGCGCCTACCGGCAGGGAGGCAACGAAGCGCTCTCCGAGGCACTCGCGCAGACCGGAGCAGCCGTGCACCCGGTGATCGCGCACCATCCCGTGACCGGGCGACCATACGTCAACGTCAGCGAGTCGTTCACCCGCTTCGTCATCGGTCTCTCCGCACCCGAGAGTGCCAGGCTCTTGACCTACGTGTTCGATCTCATCAACCGGCCCGACTTCCATGTGCGAGTCAAATGGGAAGCGGGCACGGTCGCTATCTGGGACAACCGTGGGACCCAGCACTACGCGGTCGCGGACTACCTCCCCCAGCGACGCGTCATGCACCGCGTCGCAGTCACGACCGACAAACGCACGCCCTCTGTCGCAGCCCCGTGACCGATCTCGGGGACTGTTGTCCATGCTGGGCCGAGGACCTCACAGCCCGCCCCATCCGCGCGCTTCCCCCGGGCGCCGGATGGGGCTTTCCCCACGACATAAGGCCTTGAGAACCGGAACCGGCTCCGCATCTCCACGACCCTGCTCCAGACACGGCGGTCGGTGACAAGGAGCCGATAGCGATCGAGTCGGCACACGCGCCACCTTGCGGCGGGGGGTGTGTCATTGCGCCGGCTGCCGGCGCAGCTCGAACGTAACTCT
>JAICSC010000104.1 GCA_025937085.1 Nocardioides sp. | reverse complement strand
CGGCTCCCCCTCGGCGGAGACGGTGAACCCGGCCTCGTCCGGCTCCAGCGGCTCGAGCGTGGCCAGCTGGCTGGGCAGCAACGAGGGCGGCATGTAGTGGCCCCGCCGCGCCTCGACCCGGCTCCGGATCACGTCAGGATCGGCCGTGACGTGGCAGAAGACCATGCCCGGGCGCCCTTCGCGCAGGAGGTCGCGATAGGTCCGACGGAGGGCTGAGCAGGTCAGGACCGCGCTGGTGCCGTCGCGCTCGCGCTCGTCGATCCAGTGACCGATCGCCTCGAGCCAGGGGCGGCGGTCCTCGTCGGTCAGCGGCTCGCCGCGCGACATCTTGGCGACGTTGCTGGGTGGATGCAGCTCGTCCCCCTCCTGGAACTCCCAGTGCAGGTGCTGGGCCAGGCCCCGGGCGAGCGTGGTCTTCCCGCTGCCCGAGACGCCCATCACGATGACGAAGACCTGGTTCGGCACCGGGGTCACGTACCCGCGGACCGCGGATTCACGCCCATGGCGCTGTGCGGCCCGGGGACACCGGGGCCCGAAATGAGAAGAGTCGAACCGCTGGCGTCTCGGGTCACCAGCGGCTCGACAAGAATTACAGTACCCACGAGGGCCGCCGGATTCCAACTCCCGAGAAGCCATTTGATTGAAATTGGTCCCTCTGGTCTAGGCCAGATGGTGCAGATGAGCCAGGTGGTCGTCGAGGTCGCGCCCGTCAGGCAGGTCGTTGTGCACCATCCAGCGCACGATTCCGTCCTTGTCGATCGTGAACGACGACCGGCGCGCCACCCCGAGCCGGCCGTCGAACACGCCGTACGACGAGGCGACGGCGCCGTGCGGCCAGAAGTCGCTGAGCAGCGGGAAGTTCAGCCCGTCCCGGTCGGCGAACACCCGCAGTGAGTACGTCGGGTCGGTCGAGACGGCGAGGATCTCCGTGTCGAACGTGAGGAACTCGTCGAGCCTGTCGCGGATGCCCGACATCTCACCGGTGCAGACGTTGGAGAAGGCCCACGGGAAGAAGACCAGGGCCACCGCCTTGCTGCCGGCGAAGGACGAGAGGGTGACCTCCTGACCGAACTGGTCGCGCAGGACGAAGTCGGGCGCCTGGGTGCCCACGGCCAGGCCGGGCACCGGCGCGTCAGTCGGGTTCAGCGAGCTCACGCTTGAGAATCTTGCCAGTCGCGTTGCGAGGGAGCTCATCCAGGAACACGATCTCCCGCGGCACCTTGTAGCGGGCGAGGTTCTGCTTCACCCAGATCTTGAGGTCGTCCTCGGTCGGGGGTGCGGCTCCGCCGGTGTCTCCGAGGACGACGAATGCCTTGAGCCGCTTGCCGAACTGGTCGTCGTCCACACCGATCGCGGCCGCCTCGACCACGCCGTCGTGGCGGGCCAGGCAGTCCTCGACCTCCTGCGGGAAGACGTTCTCGCCCCCCGAGACGATCATGTCGTCGTCGCGGCCCTCGACGTAGAGCCGACCGTCCACGTCGTACCGCCCGACGTCACCGGAGGACATCAGGCTCCCGACGACCTCCTTGGACTCCGTCCCGCCGGAGTACCCCTCGAAGAGCATCCCGTTGCCGACGAAGATCCGGCCGGTCTCGCCCCGGGGCACCTCACCGCCGTCCTCGTCCAGGATCTTCACCGCGGTGGCCCAGGGCGGCCGGCCGGCGGAGCTCGGCGCCTCGCGCAGGTCGCGCGGGGTGGCGATCGAGGCGTAGGCGACCTCGGTCGAGCCGTAGATGTTGTAGAGGTTGTCGCCGAAGGTGTCCATCCACTCGAGGGCCAGGTCGCCGGGCAGCGCGGAGCCGGACGCGGCCGTGACCTTGAGGCTCGGCAGGGGATACCGGTCGAGGGTCTCCCGGGGCAGCTTCAGGATGCGCTGCAGCATCACCGGGATCACCACCAAGGAGTCGCAGCGCTCGTCCGCGACGACTCTCAGGCACTCCTCGGGGTCGAACCGCCGACGGAGCACGACCGTCGACCCGAGCAGCATCGAAAGCGCCAGGTGGGCGAAGCCCCAGGTGTGGAACAGCGGCGCAGCGACGTGGGTGCGCCAGCCGTAGCGCAGCGGCATCCGCGACAGCAACGAGACCGCAGCACCGAGACCCGCCTCACTCCGTGGGGCTCCCTTGGGCGCGCCGGTCGTACCGGACGTCAGGATGATGACGCGTGAGTGGTGGTCGGGCGCGTCGAGATCGGAGTCGTCGTACGCCGGGATCAGGGCCTCGAGCGACTCGACCCCGGAGTCCGGCTCGTCGACCCATCCCACGAGGCGGCGGGTCGTCTGCGCCTTCTCGAGCAGCCCGGTGAACTCCTGGTCGTGGATCACGACCTGCGGCCCCTCCCGGTCCAGGACGTCGACCAGCTGGGGCCCGGCGAAGGCGGTGTTGAGGAGCAGGATGTCGGCCCCGCACTTGGCCGTCGCCACCAGCGCGTCGACGAAGCCGCGGTGGTTGCGGCACATCACGGCGACGCTGTCGCCTTCTGCCACACCGCGCTCGCGGAGGGCCCGGGCCAGCGCGTTGGTGCGATGGTGCAGCTCGCCGAAGGTCAGCGACCCCAGCTCGTCGACCAGGCCGGTGCGGCCCGGATCGCGCAGCGCCATCGCCGTGAAGCCACCCGCCGGTCCGGTGCCCCACTCCTTGAGGGCCCGGCCGACGCGCGCCAGGGCCACCGGCGAGAGCGGCCGGAGGACGCCGCAACCGCCGAGGACGCGTGCCGGCGTACCGACGGTGCCCACCAGGCTCTGGGCCCGGTCGAGCGCACTGCCGACGACGGGAACCGACTCGAGCAGGGCAGGACTCACGCGGGCGACTTCGGGGTGACGAGCCGGGTGGCGGCCCAGTCCTTGCTGACCGCCGCGGTGGTGGTCAGCGCGAGGCCGGCGATGGGGGCGGCCTCGGTGATGTCGGCGGGGTCGACGGCGTTGGCCCGGCCCACCTTCGGGGTCAGCAGCCAGATCACACCGCCGCCCACGAGGTCGGTCAGCGAGTCGACCAGGCCGTCGACGAGGTCGCCGTCCTCGTCGCGCCACCAGAGCACGACCGCGTCCACGACGTTGCCGTAGTCGCCGTCGACCATGTCGGAGTCGATCGTGTCCTCGATCGCGACCCGCAGGTCGTCGTCGGTGTCGGAGTCCCAGCCGAGCTCTTGGACCACCATGCCCTTGCTGAGGCCGAGCCGGGCGGCCGGACCAGCGGGTGCGTCGAGAGGGGTGGAACCGCCACCAGCGGTCGGGCTCAACGAAGTCCTCCATGCGTGTTGTCGAACGCCGGCCCGCGTGGCCGGCGGCGTGGTGGGCAGTAGTCCACCCGACTCCGTGCCTGTGCGCAAGCCTGCGCGCGACGGTGCGGCCCGTGCGCCGAACCGACCCGCTACCGGCGGGTAGCCCATCTCGGATTTCTTGGGGCTCGGACGCGTGACACGATGAAGAGGTGAGTGAGACTTCTGCCGCCACCCCCGGTACGTCGACCGGTCACGAGCCGGGTCAGAACCGTGCCGTCATCCACGAGGGCCTGCCGACCCAGCTCCCGGACCTCGACCCCGAGGAGACCCAGGAGTGGCTCGACTCCTTCGACGACCTCACCGACGCGCAGGGCAGGGCCCGAGCCCGCTACATCATGCTCAGGCTGCTGGAACGCGCCCGGGAGAAGCAGGTGGGTGTCCCGGCGCTGCGGAGCACCGACTTCATCAACACGATCCCGTCCGAACGGGAGCCATGGTTCCCCGGCGACGAGGAGATGGAGCGCCAGATCCGGCGACTGATCCGTTGGAACGCCGCGGTGATGGTCTCCTCGGCCAACCGGAAGGGCCTCGAGGTCGGCGGCCACATCGCGACGTACGCCTCGGCCGCGAGCCTCTACGAGGTCGGCTACAACCACTTCTTCCGCGGCAAGGACCACCCCGGGGGTGGCGACCAGCTGTTCATCCAGGGCCACGCCTCACCCGGCATCTACGCGCGCGCCTACCTGATGAAGCGGCTCACCGCCGAGCAGCTGCACAACTTCCGGCAGGAGGTGCAGCACGGGCCGGGTGCCGGGCTGTCGTCGTACCCCCACCCGCGGCTGATGCCCGACTTCTGGGAGTTCCCGACGGTCTCGATGGGGCTGGCTGCGCTGAACGCCATCTACCAGGCGCGGTTCAACCGCTACCTGCAGAACCGCGGGATCAAGGACACCAGCCGGCAGCATGTCTGGGCCTTCCTCGGCGACGGCGAGATGGGCGAGCCGGAGTCGCTCGGGGCGATCGGCCTCGCAGCGCGCGAGGAGCTGGACAACCTCACATTCGTCATCAACTGCAACCTGCAGCAGCTCGACGGGCCGGTGCGCGGCGACGGGAAGGTCATCCAGGAGCTGGAGTCGTACTTCCGCGGCGCCGGCTGGAACGTGATCAAGGTCGTCTGGGGCCGCGAGTGGGATGCGCTGCTCGCGCAGGACGTCGACGGCGTCCTGGTCAACCAGATGAACAAGACGCCCGACGGGCAGTTCCAGACCTACTCGGTCGAGTCCGGCGCCTACATCCGCGAGCACTTCTTCGGCGGCGACGCGCGGCTGCGCAAGATGGTCGAGAACATGAGCGACCGGGAGATCGAGCTCCTGCCACGCGGCGGTCACGACTACCGCAAGGTGTACGCCGCGTTCGACGCGGCCAGCAAGCACGTCGGCCAGCCGACGGTGATCCTGGCCCACACCATCAAGGGCTGGACGATCGACGCCCTGGAGGGCCGCAACGCGACCCACCAGATGAAGAAGCTGAACGCCCCGACGCTCAAGGCGTTCCGCGACCGGCTCGAGCTGCCGATCTCCGACAAGGAGATCGACGAGCACTACGAGTTCGACGGGTCGGCGCCCTTCTACCACCCCGGCGAAGGCTCGGCGGAGCTGGAGTACCTCCGCGACCGCCGCCGCGCGCTCGGCGGTGGGGTCCCGATGCGCCGGGTCCACCCGAGGCAGCTGACCCTGCCCGGCGACGACGTCTACGCCGAGCTCAAGCAGGGCTCCGGGAAGCAGAAGATCGCCACCACGATGGCGTTCGTCCGGCTGCTCAAGGACCTGATGAAGGACAAGGAGATCGGTCCGCGGTTCGTGCCGATCGCCCCGGACGAGTACCGCACGTTCGGGATGGACTCGATGTTCAGCTCGGCGAAGATCTACAACCCCGCGGGGCAGCTCTACGAGTCCGTGGACCGCAAGCTGCTGTTGGCCTGGAAGGAGTCCCCGGAGGGGCAGATGCTCCACGAGGGCATCTCCGAGGCCGGCTGCGTGGCCTCCGCGACGGCCGCGGGGTCGGCGTACGCCACGCACGGCGAGCCGATGATCCCGGTCTACATCTTCTACTCGATGTTCGGCTTCCAGCGCACCGGCGACGGCCTCTGGGCGATGGCCGACCAGCTCGCGCGCGGGTTCCTGCTCGGGGCCACGGCGGGTCGCACGACGCTGACCGGTGAGGGTCTGCAGCACGCCGACGGCCACTCGCCGCTGCTCGCGCTGACCAACCCGGCGGTCGTGCACTACGACCCGGCGTTCGCCTACGAGATCTCCCACATCGTGCAGGACGGGCTGCGCCGGATGTACGGGTCGAGCCAGGCGCACCCGCACGGTGAGAACGTCATCTTCTACCTGACCGTCTACAACGAGCCGATCAGCCAGCCCGTCGAGCCGGAGAACCTCGACGTCGAGGGCCTGCTCAAGGGCATCTACCACCTGGCAGGACCCCTCGACGGACTGCCGGACGACGCACCGCGGGTCCAGCTGATGGCCAGCGGCGTCGGGCTGCCGTGGGTGCAGAAGGCGCAGGGGCTGCTCCGCGACGACTGGGGCGTGGCGGCCGATCTCTGGTCGGTCACGTCGTGGAACGAGCTGTCCCGCGAGGCTCTCGCGGTCGAGGAGTGGAACCTCATGCACCCGCTCGAGGAGCCGCGCACGGCGTACGTGACGCAGAAGGTCCGAGACGCGGCCGGGCCGGTGGTCGCCGTCAGCGACTTCATGCGGGCGGTGCCGCAGACGATCTCCAAGTGGATCCCGCAGCGGTTCCACGCGCTCGGCGCTGACGGTTTCGGCTTCGCCGACACCCGGGCGGCGGCACGGCGGTTCTTCAAGATCGACGCCGAGTCGGTGGTCTGCCAGGCGCTGGCCGCGCTCGCCGAGGAGGGCAGGATCGGCCGGGACACCGTGCAGAAGGCGCTGGACCACTACCGCATCGACGACCCGACCGCGGTCTCCGGGGTGAAGCAGGAGGGCGCCGACGCCTGACCGACCTATGCTTGACTCCTAACCCGGGGGGAGCACACGCATGGCGCGGCCGACGATCCTGACCGTCGACGACGACCCGCAGGTGTCCGCGGCGCTGACGCGTGACCTGAAACGGAAGTACGGCGCGGAGTACCGCGTCCTCGCCGCCACCTCCGCCAAGGACGCGCTGGCCCTGCTCGAGAAGCTCGCGCTCCGCACCGACCCGGTGGCGTTGATCGTCAGCGACCAGAAGATGCCCGAGAAGACCGGCATCGAGCTCCTGGGCGAGTCCGGCGAGCTGGCCCCCGAGGCCAAGCGGCTGCTGCTCACGGCGTACGCCGACACCGACGTGGCCATCAGCGCGATCAACGACATCGGTCTCGACTACTACCTCCTCAAGCCCTGGGACCCGCCGGACGAGCGGCTCTTCCCGGTGGTCGACGACCTGCTCGGCGACTGGGGCCGCGCGCATCCGGACGTGAGCAGCGACGTCCAGGTCGTCGGCGACCGGTGGTCGGACCGCACCCATGAGCTGAAGACGTTCCTGGCCCGCAACCACGTGCCCTACCGGTGGTACGACGTGGAGCGCGACGACGAGGGCGGCCGGCTGTTCCAGCTCGCCGGGGGCGTCCGGACGGACCTGCCGCTGGTGCTGGTGCCGGACCGCGAGCCGCTCCGCTCCCCCACCCTCCGCGAGTCGGCGGAGGCGCTCGGGCTGCACGTCGAGGCGGAGCACCCGCTCTACGACGTGTGCATCGTCGGCGGGGGGCCCGCCGGCCTCGCCGCCGGGGTGTACGCCGCCTCGGAGGGTCTCAACACCGTGATCGTGGAGCGCGAGGCCCCCGGGGGCCAGGCAGGACAGAGCTCGGCGATCGAGAACTACCTCGGCTTCCCCAAGGGCCTCAGCGGCTCCGACCTCGCCCAGCGGGCGCTGGCCCAGGCGTCCCGGTTCGGGGCGGAGCTGGTGCTGGCCCGCGAGGTGGTCGGGCTCGAGCAGCGCGGCACCGTCAGGGCGGTACTGCTCGAGGGCGGCGGCGAGGTCGAGGCACGGTCCGTCGTGGTCTCGACCGGCGTCTCCTACCGCCGGCTCGAGGCCGAGGGCGTCGACCGGCTGACCGGCAAGGGCGTCTACTACGGCGCCACGGCGGCCGAGGCCGCGCAGACCGCGGGCGACATGGTCTACCTCGTCGGCGGCGCGAACTCCGCCGGCCAGGCCGCCCTCAACTTCGCCAAGCACGCCAAGCAGGTGACCCTCCTCGTCCGCGGGTCCGACCTGCTGGCCACCATGTCGACGTACCTCGTCGACCGGATCACGGCCTCCCCCAACATCACCGTCCGCTGCGGGACCGAGATCGGGGCCGCCGACGGCGATGGCCACCTCGAGCGGCTGACGCTGGTCGAGCGCGTCACCGGCCAGCGCGAGGAGACCGATGCGTCCTGGCTTTTCGTGTTCATCGGCGCCTCCCCGCGCACCGACTGGCTGGGGGCGTCCGTGGCCCGGGACCCGCACGGCTTCGTGCTCACCGGTCCCGACGTCACGACCGCCGGTGCGCCGTGGGGCCTGGCCCGCGCGCCGTACGCCCTCGAGACCAGCCTGCCCGGCGTGTTCGCCGCCGGCGACGTGCGGCTGGAGTCGATGAAGCGGGTCGCGTCGGCGGTCGGCGAGGGTGCCATGTCGATCTACCTCATCCACCGCTACCTGGCGACCGTCTGAGGGGCTCGCTCATGGACGTCGAGGAGCTGCGCGGGATCGAGCTGTTCACCGGACTGACCGACGACCAGCTCGCCGAGCTGGCGACCGGCGGCGACGAGGTTCCGTTCGAGCCGGGGGACGTGATGTTCACCGAGGGGCAGCACGCCGACGACTGGTGGATGCTCCTGTCGGGATCGCTCGACCTCGTGCGCAAGGTCGGACGCGAGGACGTGGTGGTGGCCCGGATGGACGTGCCCGGCCGGTGGGCGGGGGGCTTCCGCGCCTGGGACGACAACGGCATCTACCTGGCGACCGGACGGGGCGCAACCCCCGGTCGCCTGCTGCGTCTGGACGCGCCGCGTCTGAAGGAGCTGGTCGACCACTGGTTCCCGCTGGCGGGGCACCTGATCGGCGGTCTGCACCACACCGCCCGCTCGATCGAGTCGACGGTGCGCCAGCGCGACGCCCTCGTCACGCTCGGAACCCTGGCGGCCGGGCTCGCCCACGAGATCAACAACCCGGCGGCCGCGGCGAGCCGCACCGTCGACGACCTCGGCCACTGCTGCGACGCGCTCCTCCAGTCGCTCACCCGGCTAGCGCGCGACGACATCACGGCCGCCCAGTTCACGGCGCTCGACGACCTCCGCCGAACGACGGTCGCGCCCGGCGCCGTGGACGCCCTCGCCTCGGCCGACCGGGAGAGCGACGTCGCCGTCTGGCTGGAACGACACGGCGTACCCGATGCCTGGGAGCTCGCCTCCAACCTGGTGGCCGGCGGCATCGACGTCGGGTGGTGCGAGCGCGCCCACGAGGCCCTGGGAGACGGTGCACTGACGCCCGGCCTGGAGTGGGTGTCGGCGACGATCTCGTCCAAGAGCCTGCTCAGCGACCTCGCCGATGCCGTGCACCGCATCTCCGACCTGGTGGCCGCGGTGCGGTCCTACTCCCAGCTGGACCGTGCCTCCGCGCAACGCATCGACGTCCGCGAGGGACTGGAGAGCACGCTGACCATGCTCGGCCACAAGCTCAAGGGCGGGGTCACCGTCGTCCGGGAGTACGCCGACCTGCCGCAGATCGAGGCCTACCCCGGCGAGCTGAACCAGGTCTGGACCAACCTCGTCGACAACGCGGTCGACGCCATCCAGGACGGCGTGGACGGCACCGGCACCCTCACCGTCCGCACCCGGGCCGAGGGCGACTGGGTCGTGGTGGAGATCTCCGACACCGGATCGGGGATGCCGCGGGAGGTCATCGCCCGCGCGTTCGAGCCGTTCTTCACGACCAAGGACGTCGGCAAGGGCACCGGCCTAGGCCTCGACATCGCTCGCCGGATCGTGGTCGAACGCCACGGCGGCCTGATCGACATCGACTCGCCGGTCTCAGAGGGCAAGGGGACCGTGATGCGGGTGAGCCTGCCGCTCAAGCCGCGCTCGTAGAGATCGCGCGAGTAGGGGCGTCGTCGCGAGCGTCGTGAGGCGCGTGCGATGGCAACGCGGCGGAGCGATGGCATGCTGGGTGCACGTCGAGCGACGCCAACGCAGCCAGCGTGCGTGCATCGCGGCGCGCAGCAGACGCTGCCTATCCGTGCGATCTCGAAGTCGGCGGATCAGCGGAGCAGGCCGTAGGCCCGGGTAGGCATCAGCCGCACGGCGACCCGGCCCTCGGAGACCATGGCGCGTCGGTAGTCGTCCCAGTCGGAGTGCTCGCCGCTGACCGCACGGAAGTAGTCGACCAGCTCCTCGACCGCCGCGTCGTGCGGGTCGGCCGCGACCTCGGACAACGACGCCTCGGCCTCGAGGACGGCGTAGGACCAGAAGCTCGAGCCGTCGACCTTGAGTGCTGCCCAGGGCTCTCGACGGAGGTTCTTGTACTTCGCCGTTCCCGCCGTCGTGCTCACAACGATCACGCCGTCCTCGCGCACGTAGTGCAGCACGTTCGACAGCTGGGGCCTGCCATCGCTCCGGATCGTCGTGAGCACCGACTGATGCGTGGCTCGGGCTGTCGCCATGGCCTCGTCCAGTTCCATGATGGGAGAAGGCCCGCCGTTGGTCGAAGATTCCCGTCCGGCTCCCGACGCGCAGAATGGGTCCCTCCCGAAGGTGCTGCGGAGATCGGCGGGCACGCGGATCGGCGGTTGACGAGGTCGCCAGTCTCGGAACCGTCCACCGGGAGGTAGATCTCTGAACCGCCGTGTCGGGGTCGGGGTCCACGTCGCTCTTCGGACGAGCTTGTCGAGACCCCTCGCGGTGGTGGGTGGTTGCTGTCTTCTGGCTTTGGAAGAGAAGGAGGGCGTGGTTCCCGACCTCCGTCGCCGGCCGCCGATTACCGGAAGTACTTACTCACGGGTGGTTGAGCTCTCCGGTGGTTGAGGAGGTCGCCCAGCGACCGTCTCGAAACCACCGATCGGCGAGAACATCCGAACCACAGAACATCGGGGAAAGGCGTCCCGAAAAGGTTCTCGAACTTTTTCCGAAGCTATCCACCAAACCCTGTGGATAACCGGGTTGGGTGTCGGTGGTGCCTGGTTGGCTTTTCGTATGTCGATCTCGGACCTCCACCCCCACCCCGGTCCCGGCGCGGCCGCGGGTCCGGCGGGGT